>JAFASL010000916.1 GCA_019244535.1 Alphaproteobacteria bacterium | reverse complement strand
ACAGCCCAATGACCCCGCCGCCATCACCCTGGCCAATTCCGCCGCCGCGCATTCCCTAATTGATCCGCAGCAATGCCCGCTTTCGTCTTCTCCATCTCCGAGCCGCCCTCCCGCCCCACCAAATCTCTCCTTTTGCAGAGAAATCCTGAAGGGCGGAGAGAGGGAAATCACTCGAATGCGTTAAACACCTGACGGAGGGCGGTGGTCTGGTTGCCGTCGGCAGATAGCGGGACCAGCACCGGCGTCCTGATCCCCGCGGCGCGCCATGCCTCGACGCCGTCGCGGATTTTGGCCGGCGGGCCAAATAGGGTGCAATCCGCCAGCCAGCGGTCGGGCAGGTAGCGCGAAATATCCGCCGCCTGCCCTGCCGCCACGGCGTGCTCGATCGCCTTCATCTCCTCGACGTAACCGGCTTCTTTCCAGTAGTTCCGGTAATACGGCATCAGCGCGTAGTTGGTGACGGTGCGCCGCAATATCGCCTTGGCTTCGGTTTCGTCGTCGCAGATGCAGGTGCGGATCCGGTTGCCGATGAAGAACCGCGGATCGGCGCGCGTCGCCGCCGGAATGGCGTCGAGCGAGCGGCTCATGTGAGACAAGGCGGCGTTCGCAAAGATGACGCCCTCGGCGATTTCGGCAGCGAGCGCCACCATGCGCCGGCGCAGCGCGGCGAGGACGATCGGCGGCAGCGCGCCGATGCCCTCAACGGATTTGAGCTTGGCGACAAAATCCCGGATGTCGGCAAGCGGCCTGCCCGGCGTCACGCCCATTCGCGCATGAGTCGGCGGATGGGCGACGCCGATGCCGAACTGAAAGCGGCCTTCGGACACCTCGTGCAGGTAGGCCGCCATCTGCGCGAATTCGTCCGCCGTCTGCGCATTTATCGGCGCGATCGCGGTGGCAAACGGAATGCGCTCCGTCGCAAAGGCCAGCGCTAGGCATTGCGCCATGTTGCTGAATTGGCTGGATACCGAGATACCTGCAAAGCCGCGCCGCTCGATTTCGCGTGCGAGCTCGAGCGTAGCGCGCCGCTGGCCCGGCTGTGCGACGAGATTGAGCGCAGGCAGCTTTGCGGCCATCTGTAGCCGCTATCGCATCTTCGACTCTGGGGTTGGGATGATGCGCGTAATCACCATCGCGGAGCGATCGAGGTAGTTCGGAACGCGCGGCCCAATCTCGTTCTTCCAATGATCACTCTCGTACACCGCCTTGTACTGTGCCTCGCGTTCGGCTTCGCTTTCGAAGCGGCGCAACCAGATGTAGACGGAATCGTCGGTCTCGCCCCGAAAACTGCCGCAGATGACCATGCCCTTCGAGACCTGGAAGGGGATGATTTCCTGTTCCATGATCCTGACCCATTCGTCCATCTTGCCGGGCAGGACCTTGTATTGGCGGAGTTCGTAAAACGCCATTTCACTTGCCTCCTCGGGTTGATGTCCGCCATGCTAGCGGCAAGCCGCATGCCTATTCCAGCCAATTAAACTGTGCGTCCGGGGCGGCCAGCAATTCGGGCATGCAGCGCCGCGCAATCTGTGAATGCTGGACACCAGAGACTTCGACGCGGTAACGGCGCGCGAGGCCCGCAGCGCAAGCCGGATCGGCGCCCGACAAATGCTGCGCGATCAATTCCCCGACCTTGCGCGAAAAGGGGCCTGTCTGCTGTTCGATATAGACGACCCGAAGGGCACCCTCGCGCTCCGGCTCGCGGCGCAGACGATCGGCAAGCCAGCCTTCGAGGGTCTCCAGACCCTGAAGCGGGTTGCCTTTTGCGGGGTCCCTGCCGTAGAGCCCATCGAAAATATAAAGTTCGTCCGGCGCGCGCGATGCTTCGGCGATCACGTCGACAGCCGGCATGGCGCCGCCGGAGTGCGCCGCGAGAATAAAGCGGTCCACCGAAAATGCTCGCGCCGTACCTGGCGCAACCGAGCCGATGGCGCGAGAGAAGCATCCGAGACCGTAATCTACGAGCCAGTCGACCCCGCCCGACAGCAAGGACGGGAAATTGTAATAATAGTGCCGTATCCAATTGCCGCGCGGCAGCATCGCCAGAGTCGGCCGCACCCGGCCGGACAAATCGAGGCCACTGCGTTCGACCTTTTCGGCCAGCGGCATTTCTCCGCCCTGCTGGGAAAATCCATGCAGGAAGACGACGACATCGATCATCTCCACTGACAGCGGAACCTGGTTCCAGCGCAGGAACAGATCGGGTTGCGTCCCGACATGCGCCTCCAACACCGGCGTATTTTCGAGATATCCTTCACCGGGCAAGATATCGCCGCCGATCAGCGAGACAGAGAGATCCTGCATCGAATGCCTCCAAATACCGGAGATCGACCTGAGCGCCTCCGAGGTATAGAAATTATCCGAGCAGGTGAGGAGGAGGAACCGTGGGTTGGCTCGATGGGCAAGTGGCGCTGGTGACCGGCGGCGGCTCGGGGATTGGCCGGGCGGTGGTCGCGCGGTTTATCGCCGAAGGCGCGCGGGTCGGGGTTCTCGACAGAGTCCCCGGCCGAGCCGACGAGCTTAAGGCGGAGTTTGGCCATGCTGTTGTCCCGGTAACCGGTAACGTCACCGAGCTCGCCGACAACAAGCGCGCCGTGGCGGAGACGGTGGCGGCATTCGGCCGGCTCGACGTTCTGGTCGGCAATGCCGGAGTGTTCGACAATTTTCTGTCCCTTGCCGAGTTTCCGGCGGAACAGCTCGCCGCGGCCTATGAGGAGCTGTTCGGCGTCAACGTCAAGGGATGCATTTTTGCGGCGAAAGCGGCTCTCCATGAGCTGATCAAGAGCGGAGGGTCGATCGTGTTCACCGCCTCGGTGGCCGGCTCCAATTCGGGCGGCGGCGGGCCACTCTACACCGCCTCGAAACATGCGGTCGTCGGCTTGATCCGGCAGCTCGCGGCAGAGTTGGGTCCAGGGGTCAGGGTGAATGGCGTCGCCCCGGGCGGCACGATTACGGACCTGCGCGGGCTATCGGTTCTCAGTCAAGACGATCGCTCGCACTTCTCCGACCCCAGCGCCGAGGAGCGGCTGCGGGCCGGCAATCCGCTGCAGATAGCGCTGGCGCCCGGCGATCTCGCAGGTGCGTATGTGTTTCTGTCCTCCAGAGAAAATGCCAGGGGCATCACCGGCACGATCTTGACGGTCGATGCCGGAGCGACCCTTCGCGTTCCACGGCGCAGCTGAGCCGCGCATTCGCGAAAGAAGTCGGGGAAATACCGATGATCACGGAGTTGAACCAACTGGTTGATGCTGACCATGGCTTGATCAGCCGGCGCATCTTCATCGTGCCGGAAATCTATGAGCAGGAGCTCGAGCGAATTTTCGCCCGCTGCTGGCTGTTCCTTTGCCACGAGAGTCAGATCCCGCGACCCGGCGATTTCTTCACGACTTATATGGGTGAGGACCCGGTTATCGTGGTGCGCGATACCGGCGGCCAGGTGCGTGCGTTCCTCAACATATGCCGCCATCGCGGCAACCGGCTGTGCCGCGCCAGCGCCGGCAATGCTGCCACCTTCACCTGCGCCTATCACGGCTGGACCTACCGCAATGACGGGCGGCTGGTCGGAGTGCCGTATTTGAAGGAAGCCTACCACGGCGAGCTGGACCGCGAGCGCTGGGGCCTCAGCCCGGTCGCGCAGCTCGACCATCATAAGGGACTGTATTTCGCTACTTTCGACCCGCAGGCGCCGCCGCTGCGTGAATATCTCGGCGAGATGGCTTGGTATCTCGACCTCTTCTTCGACCGCTGCGACGGCGGCATCGAACTGATCGGTGGCGTTCATAAATGGGTCATGCCGTGCAACTGGAAATTTCCGGCGGAGAACTTCGCCGGTGACGGTTATCACGTCCATTGGAGCCATCTTTCGGCGGTGCAGACCGGGTCGGGCGGAGACTTCCGTGTCAAGCCGGACGAGGCCGGCCGGGCGATGTCGCCCGGCAACGGGCACAGCGCGATGACGGCCGGCCCGGACCTGGTCGCCGACATGCCGGACGCCGACGTCCTGGCTTACGAGGCACGGATCCAATCGGAATTGGCGCAGCGCCTCGGGCCGCGAGCGCGCCTCGGAAGGCCGGTCGCGGGCACGGTATTCCCCAATTTCTCGATGTTGCGGCCGACCTCGCGGACGATCCGCGTATGGCACCCGCGCGGTCCTGACAAGACTGAGTGCTGGGCATTCGTTTATGCCGACAAATCGGCGCCACCCGAAGTGAAAAAGGCTATACGGCTAGCCGGCGCGCGCGTGTTTGGCCCGGGCGGGACGTTCGAGCAGGACGACATGGACAATTGGCAGGGCTGCACGCAGACCGGGCGCGGCGTCGTCGCGCGGCGCTATCCCTTAAGTTATCAGATGGGCCTCGGACGCGAGAGATTCGACCCGGAGCGCGGGGCTGTGACCAGCGACTACCGGTACAGCGAGTCGAACCATCGCGGATTTTACCGGCGCTGGGCACAGCTGATGGCGGCCAATGCCGATAGCCGGGCCGATATGTAGCAACTTTGCTCGTCGCCCCCGCGGAAGCGGGGCCCAGGGCCACCGCTGAACACCTTGCCCCTGGATTCCCGCTTTCGCGGGAATGACGGACGGCAGAAGGGCTCTGAGGAGGAGTCGCAATGGGAACAGAGATGGACCGTCTCGTGGATGGTGAGCGCGGGCTCCTCAGCCGGCGCATTTTCATCGAGCCGGAGATCTATGAGCAGGAGCTAGAGCGGATCTTTGCGCGCTGCTGGCTCTTTCTGTGCCACGAGAGCCAGATCCCGCGGCCGGGCGATTTCTTCACGACTTCTATGGGCGAGGACCCGGTGCTGGTGGTGCGCGACAGTGCCGGCCAGGTTCACGCGTTTCTCAATGTCTGCCGGCATCGCGGCAATCGCCTCTGCCGCGCCGATACGGGCAATGCGGCGACCTTCACCTGCGCCTATCACGGTTGGACCTACCGCAATGACGGGCGGCTCGCCGGCGTCCCCTATATCAAGGAAGCGTATCACGGCGAGTTGGACCGCGAGCGCTGGGGGCTGATCCCGGTCGCGCAGTTGGACAATTACAAGGGCCTCTATTTCGCGACCTTCGATCGCGAGGCGCCGCCGCTGCGCGAATACCTCGGCGAGATGGCCTGGTACATCGACACGTTTGTCGACCGCCGCGAGGGGGGCATCGAGATCGTCGCGACCCACAAATGGATCATGCCGTGCAACTGGAAGTTTCCGGCCGAGAACTTTGGCGGCGACGCCTATCATGTGCATTGGAGCCACGGCGCGGCGATCGCGACCAGGTTCAGCGTCGGGTCCACCGCGAGCCCGGCGACCGCCAACCGGATGGTGTCGCCGGGCAATGGTCATGTCCTGATCTGCATCGGTCCCGACGGCTTTGGCGACGCGCCGATGCCCGAGATCCAGGCCTATGAGCGCGAAATCCGGCCCGAAGTCAAAGCGCGGCTGGGCGCTCGCTCGGAGCTCGTCAACCCGATCGTCGGCACCGTGTTCCCGAATTTCTCGCTGCTGCGGGGCACCTCGCGCACATTGCGAGTATGGCATCCGCGCGGCCCGGAAAAGACTGAGATCTGGTCGTGGGTGTTCATCGACAAGGCCGCTCCGCCGGCAGTGAAAGAGGCATTCCGGCTGTCCGGCGTGCGCGGCTTCAGCCCGTCCGGAACCTTCGAGCAGGACGACATGGACAACTGGCAGGAATGCACGCAGACCTGCCGCGGCGTCATGGCCCGGCGCCTGCCGATCAACAATCAGATGGGGCTCGGCCATGAGCGCTTCGATGCCGATTACGGCGGCTGGGTCAGCGATTCCGGCTTCAGCGAGAGCAACCATCGGGAATTCTACCGCCGCTGGGCGGAGCTGATGGACGCCGCGAGCTGGCGCAGCCTCGGGAACGGAAAGGCCCGCGGGCCCCGTCATGCGTAACGCGCCCATTTTCGATGATCGCCTGATCCGCGAGGTTGAGCAGTTCCTTTACCGGGAAGTCCGGCTATTGGACGAGCGGCGATTTCATGACTGGCTGCAATTGCTGACAGACGATATTCGCTATTGGATGGGGAGCAGGACCAATCGCTATCCCAAATCGAGCAAAGCGATCGCGATCCTAGACCCGGCCCGCTACGACGAGGATGATTTGGCCAAGGAAGACGAGCTGGCCGTCCTCGACGAGGATAAGTCGACGCTGAACGCGCGCGTCGCACGCCTCGACACCGGTATGGCCTGGGCGGAGGACCCGCCCTCGCGCACCCGCCATCTGATCGGCAATATAGAGGTTGAGCCGGGCGATACCGAAGCCGAGCTCAAGGTTTATTCGAACTTTATCGTGTACCGCAGCCGGGCGGAGACCGAGCAGGACTTTTATGTCGGGGCGCGCAGCGATGTATTGCGGCGCGTCGAGGGCGTCTTGAAAATCGCCAGCCGCAAAATCAAGCTCGATCAGAACGTGCTGCTCGCCAAGAACGTCAGTATCTTCTTCTGACGGGTCAGCGCGAAGAGCTCAACCCGATTCAGTCGAACCGCGGCCAGCCGCGGCGCAG
>JAFASL010000738.1 GCA_019244535.1 Alphaproteobacteria bacterium | reverse complement strand
TGACGGCGACGGTTTCCAAGAATATCAGACACGCTCTCCGGTCGGCTACGAGAACATGAGCTGGAAGGATTCCGGTGATTGCGTCGTCTATCCGGATGGGTCGCTGGTCAAAGGGCCAAAGGCGCTCTGTGAGCTGCAGGGTTATGTCCACGATGCCTGGGTTCGTATGGCCGAGGTATTCGACGCGCTCGACAAACCGGATCGGGCACAGGCTTTGCGCGCCAAAGCCGCTGCACTGTTCGACCGCTTCAACGAAGCCTTCTGGGACGAAGGACTCGGCTTCTACGCCTATGCTCTGGATGGTGAGAAGAACAAAGTGCTGACTGTCGCGTCCAATGCGGGACACTGCCTGTGGTCCGGCATCGTGCCTCCCGAGCGCGCCAAAAAGGTGGTTGAACGCCTGATGGCGCCTGATATGTGGACCGGATGGGGAATTCGCACTCTTTCCACTAATAATCCAGCGTTCAATCCGTATAACTATCAGACGGGGTCGGTCTGGCCGCACGACAACGCGATCATCGCTATGGGCTTCAAATTCTATGGCTTCGGCGCCGAGGCCGCGCGCATCGCCCATGATATCAGCGTTGCAGCGAGCCACTTCTTGCTCAACCAGCTGCCGGAGTTGTACACCGCGTTCGAGCGCCACGAGACCAACTTCCCGGTGCAGTACATCGGCGCGAACGTGCCGCAGGCCTGGGCCGCCGGCTCGGGCTTTATGCTGACGCAGGCCCTATTGGGCTTCCTGCCGGACGCACCGCGCAACAAGTTGTATGTCGATCCGTCGCTGCCAATATGGCTGCCTGATCTAACCATCCATGACGTCCGCGTTGGTAAGCACAAGCTCGGCATCCGCTTTTGGCGCGAGGGCGAGCAAACTGACTTCGAGGTAATTAGGGGTGATCCCAAGCTGGTCGAGCGCTGCGAGCTGGTATCCAAAATCGCGCAGTTGAGGACCGCCTCTGATCCGATTTAGCAGAGAATCACGCGGACTCTGGGTTACAACATGAACGCCCCCAAGAAGACGACTCCTGCGGTCAAAACAGCCAAGGAGTTGCGCAGGCAGAGTGCGGCTGCGCCGTCACCGTTCCCGCCGATCGCCGATTATGCGTTCCTATCAAACTGCCATACCGGCGCGCTCGTGGCCCCTGATGGGGCAATCGACTGGCTCTGCGTGCCTCGCTTCGACGCGCCGAGCGTATTCGGCAGCCTGCTCGACCGGGAGGCCGGCAGCTTTCGGTTCGGGCCCTTCGGGATCAACCATCCCACGACACGAATCTATGACCCGGGCACTAACGTCCTGGCCACGACGTGAGGTTCCGCTTGATTGAGGACCACCGGGATATCTGGCCGGTGCGTGTCATGTGCGAGGCGCTGAGCGTGTCGCCGTCGGGCTACTACGCGTGGCGTCCACGACCGGACAGCCCGCGCAAGATCGCCAATCGCGCGCTGCTGGTCGACATCCGGCGGGTCCATGCGCAGCATCGGGAACAATACGGAGCGCCGCGCATCCACGCCGAACTGCGCGCCGCGGGCCAAACCGTCCGCCGCAAGCGGGTCGAACGGGTTTATGCGCCAGCATGGTATCCGGGCAAAGGCCGCGCCGCTATCGCGTGTGCACAACCGACAGCAAGCATTGCCTGCCAGTGGCCATTGCAGAGTAAAATTCAGGTTTTGGGTTTGCCGCCATATCATCGCTATAAATTCTGGCGATTCGGAGAGGCCTCGCCGTCGAGCCATGCTCGCCGCAACGCCCAGCCGGTCAAACGACTGCGCATGTGAAGTTAGGCGACACGAACCTTCTTGGCTTTGCGCCCGATTCGCCGTCGCGTCTATGTGCGGTCAGTGCTTCCGGCGCACCAAAACGGCAGGTTCGAAATCAATCGGGTAGCTGCCTTAATGTTGCCGCTTTGTTCCTCGCCTCTCCGCTTCTCCCCCTCGCGCGTCTCCCCCGGCGCGCGACGCACAGTGATAGGCGTCGTATCAAAGATGACGTACCAAGATGAATACATTAAAGGCTCCGTAGAGATCGCAGTCCTAGGAAATTTGAGGCGTCAGACAACGGGCGCCGGGCGATCGGTTTGCCATGCGGTCGCCACCGTGTGCCGCCCGCCCGCGGCCCGGGCGCGGGTTGTCGGCGATCCTGCCAAGGTTGGCGATCGCGGGCGACGGTGTTGGCGGTGACCAGCAGTTTGCGCATCACTGCGGTCAGCGCGACCTTGCCGGCAGTTTTGGGTGACCAGCCGGTGATAAAACTCTTGGAACGGCGAAGGATGGCGGATCATCTCGGCTGCGTTGATCGGGAGTAGCGTCCATGGACCTCGACCCCGTGATTCTGTCACGCACACAGTTCGCGTTCGTCATCAGCTTCCATATCATCTTCCCCTCTTTCACGATTGGCCTAGCCGCCTGGCTGGCGACGATCGAGGGGATGCGGCTGGCGACCGGCAAGCTGGTCTACCGCCGGGTCTTTGATTTCTGGCTGAAGGTCTTCGCCCTGTCCTTCGGCATGGGCGTCGTCACCGGGATCGTCATGGCCTTTCAGTTCGGCACCAACTGGAGCGTGCTGGCCGAGCGCACCGGGCCGATCCAAGGCCCGCTGCTTGGCTATGAGGGGTTTACGGCCTTTATGCTCGAAGCGACCTTCTTTGGGGTGATGCTGCTCGGCCGCGACCGGGTCCCGCCGTGGTTCTATTTCTTTTCCTGTTGCATGGTTTCCTTGGGCACGATGTTCTCTTCGTTCTGGATCCTCTGCAATAACAGCTGGATGCAGGTGCCGCTCGGTCACACCGTGGTCGACGGCAGGACCGTGCCGGAGGACTGGTGGGTGATCACCACCGGGCCGATCG
>JAFASL010000495.1 GCA_019244535.1 Alphaproteobacteria bacterium | reverse complement strand
TTTGCTAGTTCGCAAGGTGCAGCCCGAGCGGGTTTTGGCCGAACTGTCGCAATTTCGTGGACATGTTTTGCGAACATCCCTTTCGTCTGAGCAAGAAGCTCGGCTCCAGGCTGCGCTCTCGGGAGTGGTCTCGAGTACGCAGGACGCACCGAGCACGGCTTCGCCCTGAACAAAAGCCTTAGAACCTCCCCTGTCTCGGCGCGGAACAGTTGCAGGCGGCCGGCACCGACAAGCGGAGCCGCGCCGCTATCGCCCGAGCAGCTGGACGGCCTCGTCGATGACCACGAGCTCTGGCGCTTCCAGGCCCATAGCCTGGCGATCGTGGCTACCCAAATGGCTCCCTCGCGAGCCATAGCTGCTGAGAGCGATTGCGCAGCGCCGCTGCCGCGGCCAACTACTCCCGTTTTGCCAGCATCAATGCCATCGTCCGGAAACCCAAACCCAGCGGCGGCCATTCCATCGCCAACGGCCGTGTGTCCAACGCCAGCGTCGCGGTCCGCGCGGGCGCGGCGGGCGAACCTCGCGTCGCGGCGGCGGCATCGGCGGGCGAAAGGGTGGCGGCTGGGCCGATGTATCGGCGATTGGATAAACCACGGCGGCGACAACAGCCGCCAATAACCAGCGTCGTTCAACCATGGTCGTCATCCGTCGGAATTAAGGTAAGCCGCACAACGATCCTTTTCGGCAGCGGCCTGATTGGCCAAATTCCCGCCGCCCCAACTGTACAATTCGATTTTTACTGCGGCCGGCCGCTGAACCACTCTCTGGCCGTTATGTTTTGTGATGTCAAACATACCAGATAGGCGGCCGAGAATTGAACCGCTATTCCCGGGGCCGCCGGGTCTGCACCGTCGCCAATCCCGCGTTGCGCCACGTGCTATTCGCATTTGCTTGGCTCAATCCTCTATCTGCCCTGCGGAGTATTGTGGCGGCGGCGCCGCAAGCTAGCGCCGCGGCCCGCTGGAGATGATCGGAACGCCTCGCGATGAACGCTGATCTGCTTTTGGTTTTGAGCGCGCTGATCGCCTGTGTCGGGCTGTTTATCGTCAATAAGCCGAGAATGGATGTGGTCGCCTTGCTGGTGATCGTCATCCTGCCGCTGACCGGCATCATCAGCATGCCGGAAGCCTTGGCGGGGTTCAGCGATACCAATGTGGTGCTGATCGCGGCGCTGTTCGTGATTGGCGAAGAACTGACGCGTACGGGCGTTGCTTATCGCCTGAGCGACCACCTTATCAGGATGTCCGGCACCAGCGAAGCCCGGCTGCTGGTATTGCTGATGCTGGCGGTGGCCGGTCTCGGCTCGGTCATGAGCTCCACCGGGGTAGTCGCGATCTTCGTCCCGGTAGCTCTCAACGTGGCCGAGCGGGCGGGCGTGCTTCCCAGGCGGCTGATGATGGCGCTGGCCTATGCCGGCTTGATCAGCGGCATGCTGACATTGGTCGGTACGGCCCCGAACATGGTGGTCGATGGCGCGGTCAGGGAGCATGGCTTCCAGGGATTCAACTTTTTCAGCTTCACGCCGTTCGGTATGGCGGTGCTGGTTATCGGCGTAGCCTACATGCTTATCGCCCGCCGGTGGCTGGGTGTCGGCGGGGTCGAAAAACCGCCTGGGAGCCGCCGGCGCAACCTTCTCGAGCTCATTCGCGATTATCAGCTCTCGGGGCGGGAATACCGGCTGCGCCTGCGGCCTGAATCTCCGTTGGTCGGCCGCACATTACGGGAACTGCACGAGCCCAGAGATCGCTATGGCGCTACCGTGGTGTGCATCGAAAGGCAGGGTAGGCTCGGCACCGAACTGCTCGATCCGACGGATGATACCGAACTGCGCGCCGGCGATGTCGGACTGATCGATGTTCGGCTCGACCCGGCAATCGATCCGGCGAGCGCCTACGAGAGGCTGGGCCTCGAGCCTCTGCCGCTGCGCGGCAGTTATTTTACCGACCACTCGCGCGCGGTCGGCATGGCAGAGATCTTGCTGCCGCCCGATTCAACCCTGATCGGCAAAAGCATCGCGGAACTCGGTTTCCGCCGAAAATACGGGCTGAGTGTGATCGGCTTGCGGCGCGGCACGAACCCGTTGAACGGCTCGTTTCTCGACGAGGATCTCAAAGCAGGGGATATTCTGCTGGTGATCGGATCCTGGAGGGCTATCCGAGCTCTGGAGGCCCAGTTTCACGACTTTCTGCTGCTCACCTTGCCGGCGGAAATCGACCAAGTCGCGCCGGCTATCAACCAGGCCCCCTATGCCTTGCTCAGCCTTGGGGTGATGGTGTTCTTGATGGTCACCGGCATCGTGCCGAATGTCATCGCCGCGTTTATCGGGTGCCTGATGATGGGGTTCTTCCGCTGCACCGACATGGACGGCGCCTATCGGTCGATCAGCTGGAAGATCCTGTTGTTGATCGTCGGCGTGATGCCCTTCGCAGTTGCGTTGGAACGCACCGGAGGGGTCGATTTGGCAGTCAACGGCCTCTTGCACCTCGTAGGCGAAGCCAGTCCGCACGTGCTGTTGGCGAGCATCTTTGTGCTGACAGCCGCGATCGGCTTGTTTATCTCCAATACCGCTACAGCAGTGCTGATGGCGCCGATCGCGCTGAGTACCGCCAACCATCTCGGCGCGTCACCTTACCCCTTTGCAATGACCGTCGCGCTGGCGTCCTCGGCAGCGTTCATGACGCCGATATCGTCACCGGTCAACACCTTGGTTCTGGGACCGGGCCAATACAGCTTCGGCGATTTTGTAAAGCTTGGCGTACCCTTCACGATCATGGTGCTATTGGTAACGATCGTGATGGTTCCTTGGCTGTATCCGCTGCGCTAAACTCTGATCCGAAACGGCAATTGGGGGCGCGGTATCGCAACAAGAACTCGAGTTCACCCGATCCGCCGTATCGTCATGCCGCGCCGTCCACTCTCTCCAAGTAGGCCAATGCACTCGATGAGGACGCGGTTTGACCCGCCTATCGGGTGGGCCACCATTCGCCGGATCCTCGCCTTCGCCGTCGGGTCCGCCGCCCTGCTCGGAGGCTGCGCTGAGGACGGCGTCATCGGCCGGTTCCAGCTAAAGCCGGACGAAATCATCATCGAGCGTCGCCCCGACACGGCGTACGAGAAGCTTTTTCCGTATTACGTTGAACTCTGCGCGGCAAGCCAGTTTCGCTCCGAAGTGACGGGCGAGGGTGGTGGACCTGCCGGCCACGCAATCCTGTATATCAAGGGTGCCTGCAAGGACGATGACGCGCCGTTCCCGCAATTGCGGCGCTGCCGCGCGATTGCGACCGACCTGAATGATCCGGAGCACGGCGCCGGAGTGAGCGTCAACCAGCTGTTCAGGAACGTTAATTGGGTGGCAACCCCGAGTTACGCATTGGTCTTTCAGGGCGGCCTCGCACCCGGTGAGCGGTTGACCCGCGCCCGCTTCGAGGCGGTCGAGCAAGCGGCGATCGCCAAAGGCATCTACAACGGCGTGGCCTTCCACCGCTTTCCAGACGCCTCATCAGATACCAGTCTTCGGGACTTCTTGGAAAGAGCGGGGGTCGGCACAGATTTCGCGCTGCAGTTTGCGCGAACGGTCTTTTGCGCGCGGCTGCCGGTGACCGAGCGCATGTTGGATCCGATAATCGCCTTCTTGAACGACAAGAACCGGGAATATGCCGAGGGCGAGGCCGACTATAATTGGAGCGCTTGGGCCGACAATTGCAGCCACACGATGCGCAACGCATTGGCCGCCGCCAATATCTGGTCGCCTTTGTCGGTGCGCACGACAAAGATCCGACAGCTATTTAATTTAGCCGTGCCTGCAAACGAATTCGTAAACTTAGCCGAGTTGATAACCCAAGGTAATATCGACGATTATCGCGACATACTGCGAGACGGACCGCGGCGAGATGCGTTCCACGAATTCGACTGGCTCCCGACGCGACAAGGCGCGCTCCTAAAGACGCTGCCGGTGCATGACCCCAACGATCTCTATGACACGACCTTTCGGCTCTTTACGTTGCAATCGCCATTCCTGAGGGGCAAAACGCAGAGAGCGATTGAGTTGCTGTCGGAGGAGCGTAATGTGGACCTTGTCACAAATCTGCGATATTTTGAGAAAAGATACGACGCTATCCTTGCGCAGCACGACCAACAGCGGGATTCTCTGAGAAGTGTTCGTGGGACTAAATTCCGCCGTGTCGAAAGCTTATACTACGATTATATCAAATCGCAGGAGGCAGAGGTCAGTTCCATGCTGGCTCGTATTGCGGCGATGGTTGCGTTCGGGGAGCGGCGGTGACGCGCATACACGTGATCGTCTCGCTAGGTCTCATTGCGATCGGGCTCGTTCTGATGTTTGACGCATTTTCGTCCCACGAATTGGAGTGGCCTTTAAGCCTGTTTATCCTAGCCGTCGGCATCATCTGGTTTGTTGGCCGCGTCGGGTGGTGGATTGTGTGGAAGAACTCGGCTAATCGACCTTGAAGGTCGTGTCGCTAGACCATCTTCGCCGCTCGGAGCCTACTGTCGGGTGCTGGCCATCTCTGCCGGCACCGAGATCGGATCGGAGCGGGTGCGCGAGCCGTTAACGCGCCTTGCCCGCGACATTCTCGTAGTAGCATGATGACCAGGAGGGGCGGGTCATGAGTGAGCAGCGGGATATACTCTCAATCGTTGAAACGGCGCCGCCAAAGACGTTCCTGCAAAAGCTGCTCGACGGCATCGAAACGGTAGGGAACAAGGTTCCACATCCGGCGGTAATCTTCTTCATCCTCGCTGGGCTGGTGATTGTCCTCTCCCACTTGCTCTACCTGCTCGGGACATCTGTCGACTACGAAGTGGTCAACCCGCAGACGCACCAGGTCGAGCATGCGACAGCTACCGTCAATAGCCTGCTGAGTGCCGATGGCATCCGCTTCATGCTGACCTCGATGGTACGGAACTTTATGAACTTCGGTCCAGTCGGCATCATTCTGGTGGTTATGATTGGCGTCGGGCTCGCCGAGCAAGCGGGTCTGATGAGCGCCTTCATCAAGAAAATCGTCCAGGTCACGCCGCGCAAGGCGGTGACTTGGATCCTGGTCACCCTAGGGGTGTTGGGAAGCATTGCTGCCGACGCCGCATACTTAATTTTGATTCCGCTCGGAGCCGCCGCGTTCCTGAGCTTGGGGCGCCATCCGCTGGCGGGGTTGGCGGCGGCGTTCGCCGGGGTTGCCGCGG
>JAFASL010000457.1 GCA_019244535.1 Alphaproteobacteria bacterium | reverse complement strand
ATCATGCTGGCGGGTTCGCCGCTCTCATACTGGGCCGGTGTGCATGGGAAGAACCCGATGCGCTATCTCGGCGGGCTCTTGGGCGGGACGTGGCTGACCTCGCTGGCGGGTGACCTCGGCAACGGCGTTTTCGACGGCGCCAATCTGGTCGCGAATTTCGAGTCGATGCATCCCGACAACACGTATTGGAAAAAGATCTACAACGTTATTCGAATGTCGACACCGAGCCGCCGCGCTTTTTGGAATTCGAGAAATGGTGGGGCAGCCCGGTGCTGCTGAATGCGAGCGAGATGCAGGCTATCGCCGACAATCTGTTTGTCGGCAACAAGCTCGCCTGCGGCGAGTTGCGCAGCTCCAATGGAACGCGCGTCGACCTGCGCAATATCAAGTCGCCGATCATCGTGTTCTGCTCGTGGGGCGACGACATCACGCCGCCGCACCAGGCGCTGGACTGGATTCTCGACCTTTATGACCACGAGGACGAGATCGTCAAAGCCGGCCAGACGATCGTCTATTGCCTGCATCAGAGCATTGGCCATCTAGGCATCTTTGTCTCCGGCAAGGTGGCGACGAAGGAACATGGCGAGTTTGCCCAATCGATGGACATGATCGATCTGATGCCGCCCGGGCTATACGAAGCGGTGATTACGGGTATGGACGAGAGTGTCGAACACCGCGAGCTGGTGCAGGGTAGCTACCTGTTCAGTCTCGAGACCCGCACGCTCGACGACATCCGCAAGCTCGGGGGTAACAGCCCGGAGGACGACCTTGCCTTCGCGACGGCCGCGCGGGTTTCCGAAATCACTCAGGGCCTCTACAGCACCTTGATGCGGCCGGCAGTGCGCGCCGCAATGACGGAAGCGAGCGCGGAATTGATGCGGCGCAGTCACCCGAACCGCCTGCGCTTCGGGATGTTCGCCGACGAGAATCCGTTCATGCGGCCGGTCGCGGATTGGGCCGAAGCGGTGCGCGGCAATCGCCGTCCGGCGAGCCAGGACAATCCGTTCCTCGCCTTCGAGCGGATGATGTCAGACACGATTGCCAGCGGGCTGGAAATGTGGGGTAAGGCGCGAGACGCCGCGACGGAGGCGTTTTTCTTTAATACCTACGGTTCTCCGCTCATTCAGGCGATGGTCGGTCTGCGCCCCGACGGAACCGCGGTGAGCCGCCGCATCGGGCGTGATGTGGCGCGAGAAGCCGCGGCCAAACAAGCGGCCATCGACCTCGATCAGCGTATCGACCAGGGCAGCTTGATCGAGGCGGCGGTCCGCGCCTTGATTTACGTCCGCCTGCCGGAAGGCAAGGTGGACGAACGCGGGTTTGCCGCGCTGAAGCAGATCAGCGCCGAGTTGCCGGCAGCCAAGCGGGTCGGGCTCGCGCGGTTCAAGGAGATTGTGAAGGAACAGTACCTGATCCTGCTGTTGGACCCGGAGCGGGCGATTGCCGCGTTGCCGAAGCTGCTGCCCGGTAATCGCCGGCAATGCGACGAGGCGCTGGCGTTAGTGCGGCGGGTGCTCGCGGCACGCGGCGCGCTGCCGGAAGAGGGGCGTCGGCGGCTCGAACGCGTCGAGGCAATGTTTGCCGGGCCACCGCCCGAGGTCGGCCAGGACAAGGCGGCGTGATGAGAGCAGCCGCGGATACAAATCCCATTGAGCCTCGCGAGCGATACGACCGGCTTGTACGCGCGGCGCAGCAACTGCCGCCGGCAACGACAGCTGTGGCGCACCCCTGCGATCGGATCTCGATCGAGGGTGTGGTCGAGGCGGCGCAGCTCGGGCTGATCGCACCGATCCTGGTCGGGCCGTCTGCCCGCATTCGTGACGCGGCGCAGGAGGCGGAAGCCGATATCTCGAAGTTCCCGATCGAGGAATCTGCGCATAGTCACGATTCCGCAGCGAAGGCGGTCGAGCTCGTGCGGCAAGGAAAGGCCGAAGCTCTGATGAAGGGCAGCCTTCATACCGACGAGCTGATGGGGGCCGTCGTTGCGCGCGAGACGGGCATCCGCACGGCACGGCGGATCAGCCATTGTTTTGTGATGGATGTCCCAGGCCACAAAGATCCGCTGATCATCACCGATGCTGCGGTCAATATCGCGCCCAGCCTCGCCGACAAGGTCGACATCGTGCAGAACGCGATCGATCTCGGCCATGCGCTGGGATTTCCCGAGGTGCGGGTCGCCATCATGTCGGCGATGGAGACGGTCAATCCCTCCGTCCCGTCGACGATCGAAGCCGCCGCGCTGTGCAAGATGGCGGAGCGCGGGCAGATCACCGAAGGTGTTCTCGACGGCCCGCTCGCGCTCGACAACGCGATCAACGAGGAGGCTGCGGCGATCAAACACATCGTCTCGCCGGTCGCGGGGCGCGCCAACGTGCTTGTGGCGCCGGACCTCGAAGCCGGCAACATGCTGGCCAAGAGCCTCACATTTCTTGCCGGCGCCGCTGCCGCGGGCATCGTCCTCGGCGCCCGCGTGCCGATCATCCTCACCAGCCGCGCCGACAGCGTGATTACCCGCCTCGCCTCGTGCGCGGTGGCGAGCCTTGTTGCAGAGGCGCGCCGGCGCAGCACGGCCGCGGCAATCCGATGACCGCAGCGGGCAACATGCGCAACCTCCCCCGCACCTCGATCCTCGAAGGGCAGAAGGCACTGATCGTCGGTGTCGCCAACGACCACTCGATCGCGTGGGGCTGCGCGCAGGCGATGCACCTCGCCGGCGCCGAAATCGCGATGACCTACCTGAACGACAAGGCGCGCTCCTACGTCGAGCCGTGTGCCGCGGCGGTCGAGGCGTCCCTCTTGTTGCCTTTGGAGGTCCGCGATGCCGCGCAGGTGGACGCGTTGTTCGACGCGATCGCGTCGAAATGGGGGCGGCTCGACATCCTCGTCCACTCGATCGCCTTCGCGCCGCGGCAGGCGCTGGTGGGGCGCGTCACCGACTGTCCGCGCGACGGCTTCCTAACCGCGATGGACGTGTCGTGCTGGTCGCTGCTCGACCTGACGCGCCGTGCCGAAAAGCTGATGACCTCGGGCGGCACGGTATTCGCGATGAGCTATCACGGCGCGAACGAGGTCATCGAGAATTACGGGATCATGGGTCCGGTGAAGGCTGCGCTCGAATCCGCGGTTCGGTACCTGGCGGCCGAGCTCGGACCCAAGGGCATCCGCGTGCACGCGATCAGCCCGGGGCCGCTCGCCACCCGCGCCGCCTCCGGCATTCCCGATTTCGACGCGTTGATGGAGCGTGTGGCTGAGCGCGCACCGGCCCGGCGTCTGGTGACGATCGAGGAGGTAGGCGCCGCGTGCGTGTTTCTGGCGAGCCAATATGCGGGCGCGATGACTGGCAGCACGATTTACATCGACGGTGGTTATCACATCCTAGGCTGAGGGTCCGCGATGAACGCAGCAGCCACGGAGGCGCTGATCGGCGTGATCAACGCCGGTTCGTCCTCGCTCAAATTCAGTTTTTACGAGGGCGAACGGCGGATACTCGGCGGGCAGGTCGATGGGATCGGGGCGCACCCTGCGGCGAGCGCCACCGGACCGGCAGGGGAGAAAATCGCCCCTCCCGATCTTGGCGCGAAGCCACCGACAGTGCCGAGCGAGGTCCTGCCGGCGATATTGCCGTGGGCCCGGGATAAACTGGGCGACCGGCGGCTGGCCGCAGTGGGCCACCGGGTTGTCCATGGCGGGCTGCGCTACTCCCGGCCGGCGCGGGTGACGCCCGAGCTGCTCGCGGAGCTTGAGGCATTGGTGCCACTGGCGCCGCTGCACGAGCCGTACAATCTGGCGCCAATCAAAATGGCAATGACCCTCAATCCGGAATTACCGCAGGTCGCATGCTTCGACACTGCCTTTCACCGAACCGCGCCCGACGTCGAGCAGGCCTTTGCATTGCCCTATTCGTTTTACGAAGAGGGCATCCGGCGCTACGGGTTTCACGGCCTGTCCTATGAATACATTGCGTCGGTATTGCCCGAGCGCGCGCCCGAAATCGCCAATGGGCGGGTTGTCGTTGCGCATCTCGGCAACGGCTGCTCGGCCTGCGGCATGCGGGACCGCGTCTCGATCGCCTCGACGATGGGTTTCACTGCGCTCGATGGTCTGCCGATGGGTACTCGCTGCGGCGAGCTCGATGCCGGCGTCGTGCTCTATCTGCTGCAGCAAAAGGGGATGTCAGCCGACGAGGTGACGGAGCTGCTCTACCGCCGCTCCGGTATGTTGGGACTGTCCGGCGTGTCGTCCGATTTCCGCGAGCTCTTGAGCAGTGACAATCCGCGTGCCCGGTTTGCCGTTGACGTATTTTGTCACAGCGTCGCCCGCCATATCGCCTCGCTTGCCGTGGCACTTGGAGGCCTGGACGGGGTCGTGTTCACCGCTGGCGTCGGCGAGAATGCGGCGCCAGTGCGCGCTGCGATCTGCCGGGCTTGCTCCTGGCTGGGGCTCGAGCTCGACGAAACGGCCAACCGGGAAAACCGGGAGCGCGTCAGCACGCCCGGCAGCAAGGTCGCGGCGTATGTGATCAGGACCGACGAAAACCTGATGATTGCCCGCCATGCCCGTGCGCTGCTAGGAAGCTGAGGACGGCAGAACGGAGGAAGTCATGTCCGACAATCGGGGCGGGACGCCGGCGGGGACAGCCAATTTTTCCGCCACGGAGCTGCGGCGCCGAATGGCCGAGCGCGAGGCGGCCAAGGCCGCCGAAGAACAGCGCCACATAAGGGAGCAAGAGGAAAAGCAGAAACAGGTAATGGCGGAGTTTCACAAACCGCCCGACAGGACGCCCGAACAGGTCATGCAGTCCGTCATGCAGCTCGTCAACCGGGCAGCCGAGCGCGGACTGAGCGAGGTCCAAGTTTACCGATTTCCCAACACCATGTGCACCGATCGCGGCCGAAGGATCAACAACTCGGAACCCGACTGGGAAAACACATTGGAGGGCCGGCCCAAGGCGGGCTATGAATTCTGGCACGATCACCTCAGGCCGCTCGGCTTCCACCTGAGGGCCGAGGTGCTCGAATATCCGGGAGGCATGCCCGGCGACATCGGCTTCATCCTAACCTGGTAGCCTGAGCGTGCCAGACGAGAAAAACGGTGAGCCCAGTGCCGACGGCAAGCTGAAGCGGAAGGAATACGAGCGTGAGCTCGCGCGGCTGCACGTCGAGTTCGTCAAGCTCCAGCAATGGGTGGTGCACAAGGGCCTGAAGGTCTGCATCCTTTTCGAGGGGCGCGACGGCGCCGGCAAGGGCGGCACGATCAAGGCGATGACGGAGCGGGTGAGCCCGCGCATTTTTCGCGTGGTGGCGCTTCCCGCCCCCACCGAGCGCGAGAAGTCGCGAATGTACGCCCAACGCTATATCCCGCATTTACCCGCGGCCGGAGAAATCATGATCTTCGACCGCAGCTGGTATAACCGGGCCGGGGTCGAGCGCGTGATGGGGTTCTGCACTGAGGAGGAGGCCAAACGCTTTTTGGAGATGGTGCCGGTATTTGAGAAGGTCGTCGTCGATTCCGGAATCATCCTTCTGAAATATTGGCTGGAGGTTAGCCCCGAAGAGCAGACGCGGCGGCTGGAAGCGCGCATCGATGACGGGCGCAAGACCTGGAAGCTGTCCGACATGGATCTAAAGTCTTATTCCCGCTGGTTCGACTACTCGAGGGCGCGTGACGAGATGTTCCTCGCCTCCGACACCGCGTGGGCACCATGGTACGTCGTCCGTTCGGACAACAAGAGGCGGGCGCGGCTGAACGTCCTCACTCATATCTTGAGCAAAATCCCGTACGAGGAGCCGCCGCGTCAGAAGATCGAGCTGCCGAAACGTCAGCATCGGGGCGACCACAAGGAGCCGGACTATCCCTTCAGAGTCATCCCTGAGCCATTCTGAAGCTCCGGAATGGGGCGCATGACCACGCCGGGGTCTCCGCGCTACGCAGCTCCCATCGATGACCGGCTGAGGTCGATCCAAGCCTGGCAGGATCGGTTTCGCGACCCAGGTTTGACCGTTCTCTTGGTTGTCCAGCTTTGCCTGATTTTTTTGGCCGAGCCGCTCGCGGCAAAAGGACTGCCGATAGCACGGCAAGCCGGCGAAGCTCTGGTGCTTGCGGTGGTCGTGATCGTCGTGATCCTCTCGCGCAATCGGGGCGCTATTCCGCTGATGGCACTGGGGATCGCAGCAATATTGGCCAGTTTCTCGCTCGGGTGGGCCTTGTCACCGATTACGATAAGCGTGCTCCGTCGCGGTGGCGATATTGTCTCTTTCGCGGCAGTAATCTGGGTGGTGGCGCGTGCGGTTTTCGCCCCTGGCCGCATCACCTCCCACCGTCTTCAAGGTGCGGCTGTGGTGTATCTGAACATCGCGACGATCTTTTCCGCGGCATTTACGTTGATTTGGGAGTTGAGCCCCACCGCCTTCGCCAATTTCGCTCCCCCATCGGACGACCTGGGCGAAATGGCGACAATGCTGTATTTCAGCCTCACGACGTTGACCACTACCGGTTATGGCGACATCGTCCCGGTCGATCCGTTCGCCCGCGGCCTTGCCAACCTCGAATCGGTTCTCGGCCAATTCTATCTTGCGATTACGGTCGCCCGCCTTGTGACGCTGGAACTTGCGGGCCGCCGTCGTTAACTTCCGGTCCTGGTCTTCTCCTGGCTGGGATAACTCCGAATGCCGCGACTCCGTCTCCCTTTGCTCTTCGCCGCAACCCTCCTGCTCTTCCCGGCGGTTGCTCGGGCTCAGTATTATTATCCTCCCCCGCCTGGTTACGGCTCCTATCCTCCGCCGTGCCAAGCTGTTACCCCCGGACCGTTTCGGGGCGCGGCAAGGGGAGCCGCCGGAGGTGCGATGATAGGGGCGATATCGGGTAATGCCGGGCGCGGCGCGGCAATAGGGGCCGGCTTCGGCGCTCTTCGCGGTGCAGTGCGGCGTGGCGCGGCGCGCAACTCTGGCTATTGCTACTGAGGTTAACCGTCGCGTGGCATCGGCCAAACCAGACAAGACAAGGGGGGACAGCAATGAAAAAAGAATTCGGGGCCGTATTTTTGGCGTGCTGCCTTGCTGCATGCGCCCAACCGCCTGCTACGCAGCAAGCGGCGGCGCCCCCCGCACCGGCGGCGCCGCCACCGGAGACTGCCCCAGGACAGCAGCCGGCCACATCCGAGGCCCAGGTCTCACCGGGACGATGGGATGTCGAACGGGTGCGCTGCTCCGACCTGCTGGGTGCCGCGGATGACGACCGGGCAGCGGCCGCGATGTTTTATTACGGCTACCTTGCGGCAAAAGCCGGAATCCGTGTGATCGATGTGAGCCAGATCGACGGCAATATCAAAAAAGTGATGGACCGTTGTGCCGCTGCACCGAACATCACCGTCCCGCTGGCTTTTCGCCAAGCGCTGGGCCGGCGGGGCTGATCGAACCCTCGGTGATTTACTAGAGTGGCCATTTCCAATTGACGATGTCGGGCGGGTCAATCCCTTCGGCATAGGCGTATTGGCGGCAATCGATTTGTCGGTTTTTCAATGCCTCGCGCGCGTGTGACCCACGCATTTTCAGCGACGGAACCCGGTCGATCGCGTCCATTGCCAAGGTGAAGCGGTCGACCTGGTTCTGAATGGCAAGCTCCATCGGCGTATTGATGTTGCCCTTTTCCTTGTAGCCGCGGACATGGAGGTTGTCGTGGTTGGTCCGCCGATAGGTGAGTCGGTGGATCAGCCACGGATAGGCGTGAAAGTTGAATATGACGGGCGTGTTGGGCGTGAACAGCGCGTCGAACTCACGGTC
>JAFASL010000297.1 GCA_019244535.1 Alphaproteobacteria bacterium | reverse complement strand
TCGAAGAAGTACATCGAAGACCAGTTCAGCCATCTGCCGGCCGAGGTCACCTACAAGATGACCTGCGAGAACGCCGGCAAGTTCTACGGGTTGATGAACTAGCCGCCACAGCGGGGTGCGGCACCGCCGCCGCACCCCGCCATCGGGCCGGGCGCTATTGCGTGCCCGGCCCTTCCCGGGTTTCGGTCTCGCGCGCCGACCTGTTCCACCTGTTTTTTCAGGACGAGAACAGGTGCTTCGGCGCAGCCAAGCTCAGTTTCTCAGGGGGTGCCGGGGATCTTGTTCAGCAGATGCAGGAAGAGCCCGGCGGCGAGCGGCGCGCACGGGCCGTCCTCGATGACGATTTGCCCCGCTCGCGCGACCTCGAATTTGCTCAGCAGCCCTGCCGGCGGCGTCCCGACAACCGGCTCCAAAGCCTTAAAGCAAGCGGCCCCGGCAGGATCGCCGGCATTGGCCGCAATCATCGCCGCCGCCGAGGCGTCCATCTCGACCTTCTGCTGCACTGCCGAGCAACCGGCCAGGACGCTGAGGATGGCGAAAATCTTGATTCCTTTGAAAATCATTCCGAGCCTCAAAATTGTGCTTAGCTGCTCTTCCCGTGGCCGCTTAAATTGCGCTCTGCGTTTGAATGCGTCGTCATAGCATGGTCTTGAGAAATTGTCAATTGTCATAATTGCATCGGACACCAGGAGGGGTGAAAAAATGAGCGATTTGGTGGCTATCGCCTTCCCGACGGAGGCGGCGGCGGAAGATGCCGTTGGCGGGAGCCGCACTCGGCGCCGCCGGCGGCGCGCTCCGCGGCGCTCTCACCGATGTCCGGATCGAGGACATTTCATGAAAGAAGTCTCGCAGACTCTCCAATCGGGTAATGCCGCGTTGTTCTTGCCGATCCGCAAGATGACGACCGACAAGGTGCTGGCGGCATTGCAGGGGGTCGGCGGCACGGTAATGCGCACTTCCTTCGACGAAACGAAAGAGGAGGCGCTGAGCCAAGCGCTGGCAGCTCACACCGCAGCCAATCCGGCCACCTAAGCGACACATACTCGAGCAAGAAAGGGGGACGATCCGATGACAAAGAAAACACTGGCGGCCGGCGCGATCCTGCTGCTCTGCACCTCGGGCGCGATGGCGCAAATGCGGCCGGGCGCGCGGGCGGTCATGCAGGCATGCAAGCCCGACATCGCGCGGTTCTGCAGTCAGGTCGCACCCGGCCAGGGCCGGATCAAGGCTTGCATGAAGGAGCATCTGCAAGAGCTGTCCGAGCCTTGCAAGGAGGGGCTCTTCCAAGCCTGGCTGCGCCAGTAACTCGGCGCCGCACTGCGGCGCAAACGAGGAGTTCGAAGACCTGACCACATGCGAGGCCGAACGAGAGCCGCAGTAACAGCACTGTGCGGCTGAGCCGGGTGGTTGAAGATGCTGCGGACCCGGGGCAATCAAGTCTGGTCTGGGCAGCCGCATACACTGGCGGTCGCCCGCGCCAGCAGCGGCGCATCGAGTTGTTTCGACGGTCCGGCGCCTGGGCGGATCGCAATTGCATCCTGCGGGCGCGGAAGCGCGAGCTGAACAGAATACCGCATGATTGCACCGACACCTCAGTCCTAACCCGCGTGAGGCCCCGAGGCGCGACAAACGCGCGCGCTGCGTCGGTCAGCACTGCTTCGATTCACGCGGTGCGCGGTTACCGTTGCCGATGAAGGCCGAACCTGTGATCCTGGCGCAGGCCAGCGCACAGTCGAAGGAATGTCCCTCATGTCGGTCACGCTCTATGCGTTCACCTGCGGCACGGTGACCGGCGAATTCGCGCGTCTGATGGAGGGTGGCGAGGGCGACATCACGGTCCCAGTACCGGTTTTTCTGATCGAGCACCCCAAGGGCCGGGCATTGTTCGATACCGGGCTGCACCCCGACTGCCAGCACGACCCGGCTGGGCGGCTGGGCTCGCGCCTCGCCGCATTATTCCGCATCGGCTTCGAGCCAGGCGAGGAGGTCAGTGCCCGGCTGGAAGCGATCGGCCGCGACCCGGCGCGCATCGATCTGGTCATCAATTCGCATTTCCATTTCGACCATGTCGGCGGCAATGCCCTCATTCCCAATGCAACGATGCTCGTGCAGCGCGGCGAATGGGACGCCGGCATGGACCCGGACACCGCGATGAAGCGCGGTTTCGATCCGCGCGATTTCGATCTCGGCCACAAATTGCGCCTGGTCGACGGCGAGCACGACGTGTTTGGCGATGGTTCAGTCATCTGCCTGCCGACTCACGGCCACACTCCCGGGCATCAGTCGCTTAAGCTGCAGCTCGACAGCGGCGAAGTCGTCCTTGCTGCCGATGCCTGCTATTTCTGCCGGACCCTGCGCGAGCGGCGATTGCCGCGCTATGCGCACGACCACCAGGCGATGCTGGCCTCGCTCGATCGGCTCGAAGCGCTGGAGCGGTCCGGCGCCCGCATCTTCTTTGGTCACGATCCCGAGTTCTGGCGATCGGTGCCGCAGGCCCCTGCGTCAATCGCATGAAATTGCCGCGCGCAATCCTGTTCGATCTCGACGACACGATCCTTGTTGCGTTTGGGCCGGCGCAGTCACAGTGGCAACGCACGATAGCCGCGTTCGCCGACCGGCTGGGGCCGATCGAGGCGTCGGTCATAGCCGGGGCGATCCAGACTGCCTCGACCGAATTGTGGGCCGATCCGGCGGGGCACAAATACTGGCGCCACCGCACCGGCGCTGCGCGCCGCCGCATCGTCGCGACCGCCTTTTCCGCGCTCGCGGCGGCTGGCCATCCAGTGCCGCCCGAGGCGATCGGGGACGCGTTGGCCGACGCTTATAACGCACTGCATGACCAGGAGTTATCGCTGTTCCCCGACGCGCACGAGACCCTCGACCGGCTGAAGGAGTCTGGTGTCAAGCTGGCGCTGATCACCAATGGAGCGGCCGAGCCGCAGCGCGCCAAAGTCGTGCGATTTGCGCTCGAACATCGTTTCGACCACATCCAGATCGAGGGCGAACACGGCTTCGGCAAGCCCGAAGAGCGGGCCTACAAGAATGCGATGGAAGTGCTCGGCGTCGGCCCGCGCGAGACCTGGATGGTCGGCGACAACCTCGAATGGGAAATCGTCGCACCCCAGCGCCTGGGCATTTACGCTATCTGGCATGACGGCTACGGCGTTGGCCTGCCATCCGGCTCGCCAATCCGCCCCGACCGCATCATCCGCCGGCTATCGGAATTGCTGCTGTAGCGTCGCGCCCGTGGAGTTTCGATCTTTACCTTGCGGCTACACCTCGACTTTCGCGCCGGTGCGCTCGGTGATGAGGCGGTAGTGCTCGATGCGCCGGTGCTTCTCGAAATTGAACATCGTGCGTTTGATGTAGTCGCCGAGATCGAGGTCGAGGGTCGCGGTGACGACCTCATCGTCCTCACCGAGCGTGCGGGCGGCGATCTCGCCAGTCGGCGCGACGATCGCCGAGCCGCCGATCAGGCCGAAGCCGTCCTCCTTGCCGGCCTTGGCGGCGGCAAGCACCCAGGTACCGTTCTGATAGGCGTTGGCCTGGATCGCTAAGAGGTGGTGGAACATCCGCAAATGCAACGGCTCGGGATGGTGGATGTTTTCGGTCGGCGTGTTGTAGCCGAGCGCGACGATCTCGACCCCTTGCAGACCCATCACGCGAAAGGTCTCGGGCCAGCGCCGGTCGTTGCAGATGCACATGCCGACCACCGCGTCGAAGGCGCGCCAGACTTTGAATCCTTCGTTGCCGACCTCGAAATAGCGCTTTTCGAGGTGCTGAAACGGCGCGTCGGGGAGATGCTCCGAGTGGCCCGGCAGATGGATCTTGCGATAGCGTCCGACGATCCGCCCATCGGCATCGACGAGGATCGAGGTGTTGTAACGGTGTAGCTCACCCTTTTCCTGTGTGAGCTCGGCATAGCCGAGGTAGAACCCCAGCCCGAGCTCGCGTGCCAGGTCGAACAGCGGCTGCGTATCGGGCCCCGGCATCTCGCGCTCGAAAAAGCGATCGATCTCGTTCTGATCGGTCATCCAATAGCGCGGGAAGAAGGTCGTCAGCGCGAGTTCGGGGAAGACGACAAAGCGGGCGCCTGCGGCGTGCGCCTCGCGCATCAGCGCCAATAGGCGCTTGACGACCGCCGGGCGGCCATCGGCAAGGTGGATCGGACCGAGCTGCGCGACGGCTGCCTTCAATTTACGAGGCATACGAACGCTCCTTTGCAGTCAGGGGACATCTAATCCGGCACCAGGTCGAGCACGGTCTCACCGTGGTGAAGCCTGCCGGCAAGTCTAGCATGGAATTGCTGCAGCCAACCGGCCAGCTCCTCTCGGGACTTGGTCGGGCGTAAGCTGTACTCCTCGCTGATCAGATCCATGATCGTCCGCATATTCTGCAGCTCCACCCCGCCGAACGGATAATCGAACAATAGACCGTAGTAGAATTTGACGGAGCCCGTTCGGCTGTCGGGCTTCATGCGCAGCCTCTGGATTTTGACGAGCCAGCTCCGCACCTCGCGTCGAAAGTGACGGCGCTGTTCGGCCAGAAAATCGAAACTAACTAACTTGACGAGGTGCTCGTTGAGCGGATCCTCCAACCCGATGATGATGTTTTCGACATATTTTCTGGGATATGCCATCTCCATGGTTTCAGCGGGTTTCATGTCGGTTACCATCGATGGCTGACGGATCTATTGGCGGAGCGGGTCAGATCTAGACCAGCGGCGTGCCCTGTCCCGTGACGAAAGCGAGTTCAGGGACGGCCGCTCCCACGGGCTTCGCCGCTTCCGATAAGGCGCAAGGCAGGAAAGTGCCGCTGCCCCGCGCGGCGGCGAGCTTGCCGTCTTCCACAACTATGCGGCCGCGGCTGATGACGGCCACCGGCCAACCGCGCACCCGGCGACCTTCATAGGGCGTATAGCCGACATTATCGTGCAGCATCCCGGCGGTAATCGTAGTCTCACGCTCGGGATCCCAGATTGCGATATCGGCGTCGCTGCCGACCGCGATTGTCCCCTTTTTCGGGTACAGGCCGTAGAGCTTTGCATGGTTGGTCGCAGTCAACGCGACAAAAGCGTTGAGATCGAGCCGCCCCTGCCCTACGCCTTCGGAAAAGAGCAGCGGCAGCCGCAATTCGATACCGGGTACGCCGTTGGCGATTTCCGGAAAGGTCGTCCTGTCTCCCTTCGGAAGCTTGCCCGAAGCATCGAAGCGATAGGGAGCATGGTCGGACGAGAACACCTGGAAGGTGCCGTTGCGTAGGCCAGTCCACACCGCCTCCTGCGCCGCATGATCGCGTGGAGGCGGGCTGCAGCAGAATTTGGCGCCCTCGACCCCCGGCCTGGCAATGTCGTCGGCGGTCAGGAACAGGTATTGCGGGCAGGTTTCACCATAAATCTTCAGGCCCTTGGTCTGTGCATTGCGGATCACCTCGATCGCCTCTGCAGCCGAGACATGAACGAGAAGGATCGGCACATCGAGCAATTCTGCCAGCGTCACGGCGCGGTTGGTGGCCTCGCCCTCGGCGAGCCGCGCATGACTGACCGCATGGTAGCGCGGTGCCCCGAGACCGTGCTCCAGCAGTCGCGCGGTCAGCCATTTAATCATGTCATAATTCTCAGCGTGGACCATGACGAAGGCGCCCTCGCGCCGCGCCAATGCCAGGATGTCGAGCATCTGCCCGTCATTCAGCTGTAGCAGGTCGTACGTCATGTAGACCTTGAACGAGGTGTACCCGTCGCGGATCAACGCCGGCAGTTCCTGGCCCATGACCTGTTCCGTCGGGTCGGAAATGATCAGGTGAAAGGCGTAGTCGATGACCGCCTTTGGGCCCGCCGCCTCATGGTATTCCTGCACGACCTGGCGCAGTGACTGGCCGCGATGCTGAGCGGCAAACGGGATAACCGTCGTGGTGCCGCCAAACGCCGCCGAAACCGTGGCGCTGTAAAAATCATCGGCGCAAACTACCCCGGCCGACGAGCGCTGCTCGATATGGCAGTGGCTGTCGATGCCGCCCGGCAACACGAGCCGGCCGGTCGCGTCGATCTCGCGTGCGCCCGCGGCGAGGCCCTTCCCTAGCGTCGCGACGGTGCCGTCCTTGAGGCCGACATCGCAGACCGAGGCATCGGCTGCGGTTACCACCGTTCCGTTACGGATCACCAGATCATAATCGGGCATGCCACGCCCCTTCTCCTATCGGTCGGTCGAGCGCTACTGTAGAGAGGAGGAAAAGACACGGAAAGGACGCCATGACTCAG
>JAFASL010000282.1 GCA_019244535.1 Alphaproteobacteria bacterium | reverse complement strand
TATAAGCACCGCCGCGACGCGGGGGGCCGTCGATGCATCGTCGGCAATGCACAGTTCCCAGTTCGAATAAAGCTGGTCAAGTACCGATTCGAGTGCAGCCCGCAGGTAACGTTCTGACGGGTTGAAAACGGGCACAATCACAGAGATTCGGGGCCTCTCAGCCCAACTGCGGATCTCAGCGGCGATCGCCTCGCGGTCCTCGTCGGATAACGTATCATAGAGCTTAACCCAACGGCTGTATGACCGCTGCTTTAAGGCCCCCGCTAGCATCCGATAGGCGAGCGGCGCGAAACGCTGGTAACCGCGCACGATCGGCCGCTGCACGGAGTGCGGCAACGTGAAGAGGATCCTGCGCAGCAGGCTCTTGAGGCGCGGCGGAATCAATGGCGGACTATTGCGGGCTCTCGCGGCCTGAAGCAAACCTGCATTGGGGTTCTTTAGAAGGGTCGTTGATGGGCTGCCGAGGCCGGCGCGATACCAGGTGTTGCAGCCCGTGCCCGAAGCTTCGAACTCGGAGCCCCGACACTGTACAATAGCTCGATCAATTCCGGTCCCCTCACCTCTAATGAATAGTATGTCTCGACCCGTCGCCGGCCGGCTGCGCCCATCCGGTGGCGCAGCGCCGGATCTTGCGCCAGCCGGAGCAGCGATGAAACCCACTCGGCGGGGCTCTTGGCGAGAAAGCCGGTTTCACCCGGCACCACGATGTCGCAATTGACGCCGACCGGCGAGGCGACGGCGGGGAGCGAGCTTGCCATGTATTGGATCAGCTTGTAGCCACATTTGCCGCGTTCCCACGGCAGGTCGGGGAGGGGCATCACGCCGACATCGCAGCAGGCGAGCTCGGCGGCCTCCGTCTCCGCCGACCAAGTCACGCGCTCTACTGGGAAATCCGCCAAAGCATCCGGCGCCGCGCCTATCAGGACGAATCGGAACTGTAATCGGCGTTCCAGCTGGGCGAGCGCGGGGCGGAGTAGGTTGAGATATGAGCTCGTCACAGGAGAGCCGATCCAGCCCAGGGTAAAGGGCCTCTTCTCGGAAGACGGTCCTGAGCGGCGGACCGGATAAAGCCGCAAATCCACCACTGTTGGAAGCTCGGCGATCTTATTGGCGCCGGCCGCCTTTGCACGATGGCCGATATAGGAGTTGCCGACGCACACAAGGTCGGCGGATGCCATGATGCGGTCGATCTTGGAGCCGAGGAGTTTACGTATTAACCAGTTGCGGTGCTGGTCATAGGCGTGAAAGAGGGCGTCGTCGTAATCGACGACGATCTTGGCCCCCGCCGCCTTAAAAAAGGAAAGCTCAAGCCAAGCCGGAACCCACGGTAGAGCCTCCTTCTCAAGCCAGAGGAGGTCGTAGCCGCGGATCCGCAGCAGCGCGCCCAGGCGAGATGCGTACGCTCGCAAGACGGTGACAATGCTGGCAGCACCCCCGGAATAAAGGCGACGCACGTAATCGTCTCCGAAAAATGGACATACCCGGCTTTCGACCCCCGCCGCGGCGATTGTATCCACATAGAGAACACAGCGTTGCCGGCTGCTGGCCCCAAGCCGGCCATACCGCGTCAGGAAGAGGATTCTCATCTAACCGCGACGCGTAAACCGCGTCATCAAGAAAACCGCGCTCACCGGGACGTCCCCGCCGTGTCGTGTCGGAGGGTTGTTATCGGCCCGTCGCGACCGGACTGTGCCTTCAACGAGCGCGCATCGCGGTGTTTGGCAGTACGCGAGGAACACCGCGCAATTCCGCCCGTGCTCACCTCTTGGACCTCGCTCGATCCCGCAAAGCTTGCGGAAATTGTTGATCGCGTGACCGCAATTGCCTGCGCCGCCGTTGGCGCTGAGCAAAAGCGCTCCCGCAGCGAAGCAAGTTCGAAGGCGGTCGATGGCAGCGGTGTGATCTCTGCCGAAATCCGTTTAGCGACTTCGAAAAACTGAGCGGCATGATCTGGCATGGACGGGTGGGCCGATACAGAGTCGGACTGGGCGCGCTCATACCGCAAGGGATAGAAAGTGGCAATCTTTGACCCAAAAAACTGATCGGTGCGGCCTCGCTCGGGTGGCCTTGAGCAGACGATCATACAGCGATTGTCCTTTGTCTACGATGTCGCTTCGGGCCTCGCCGAGCACGCGCGATTGTGCCGGGCGCGCGCATAGCCCAGCCGATTCGCCGTTGGCTGATAGCTTCAAGACCGAAAACGCCCGCAGCATTCTCGACCGTTCGTTCAACCGTACCTGAACGAGCATTACGGCGAGGCGGAAGCCAACGACACCGTCGAGGCGATCCTCAAGGTCGAGTGCTGGTTCGGCAAGCCGGACTAAGAGACTGAGACAGCCTCGGCGCGCCGGTCGGGGAAGACCACACACGGCCTCCATCGTTTTGTGCGCAACCCGACCAGTCTGGTTGATTTCAGCATGCCGGGACCCGAGCCAGGCGCCGACAAGGCCGACGCGGCGGCTCCCGCCGAGGAGACGAGGCGAGCGCGGCGCTCCGTCTTGAACCGCCGCGCGCGGAGGTTTGCCCTTCTGGCCCTGAGCACCGGCTACGCCGGGTTTGTACTGGCTCTGGTTCCGTTTGGCTGATCGGGCGACGATCCCCGAGCCCAGATCGTTGGGCCCTTCTTGCGTTAGCCCTCCTCGGCACGAACTTGGGCGCTTCGGGCGAGCGTCAGCCCGCCCTGAGGTACTGGACGGCTTCATCACGCCGGAACAGGTAAAGGAGAGCGCGCAGGGCCTGGCCGCGCTGGCTCTCGAGGTGGGGATCGCGTTCGAGCACCAGGCGTGCATCATCATGCGCAATCGCGACCAGTTCCTCATGCGCAGCCAGATCAGCGAGGCGAAGGGGCGGTAGGCCGCTCTGGCGCGTGCCCAGCACCTCGCCGGCGCCACGCAACCGCAGATCCTCCTCAGCGATGCGGAAGCCATCCTCGGTTTCGCGCAGAATGCCGAGGCGGCGCTTGGCCAGCTCGCTGAGCGGCGAAGCGTAGAGCAAAAGGCAGGTAGAGGGTTTGTCGCCGCGCCCGATGCGGCCGCGGAGCTGGTGGAGCTGAGCCAGGCCAAAGCGCTCGGCGTGCTCGATGACCATGACGGCCGCCTCGGGCACGTCGACCCCGACCTCGATGACCGTCGTCGCGACCAACAGGTCGAGCTCGCCGCCGGCAAAGCCGGCCATCGCGCGGTCTTTGTCGGCGGGCTTCATGCGGCCATGAACGAGGCCCACCCGGCCGGGGAAAATAGGTGCGAGCGTCTTGTGGCGCTCCTCGACCGCGGCGAGGTCGGCAGTCTCGCTTTCCTCGACCATCGGGCAGATCCAATAGACTTTGGCGCGGCGCGACATCGCGCGGCCGACCGCGGCTACGACGTCATCAATGCGTTCGAGCGCCACGGTGCGCGTATCGACCGGATGCCGTCCGGGCGGCTTTTCGGTCAGGCGGGAGACATCGAGATCGCCATAGGCGGTCATCATCAATGTGCGCGGGATCGGCGTCGCGCTCATCAGCAGCGTGTCTGCGTCTCGCCCTTTGGCATAAAGGCCGAGGCGCTGCTCGACGCCGAAGCGATGCTGCTCGTCGATCACAACAAGCGCGAGGTCGCGAAACTCGACATCCGGCTGAAGCAGGGCGTGAGTGCCGACAACGGCCGGGGTCAAGCCCGAGGCGAGGCTCGCCAGCATCGAGGCGCGAACCTTGCCTTTTTCTCGCCCGGTCAAGAAGCCGATCTCGACGCGGGCGGCGTCGGCATGATGCTGCAAGGTCGCGTGATGCTGGCGGGCAAGGATTTCGGTCGGCGCCATCAATGCCGCCTGGCCGCCGCCCTCGATCGCCGTCAGCATAGCGATCAATGCGACAACCGTCTTGCCGCTCCCGACATCGCCTTGTAGCAGCCGCACCATGCGGCGCGGCTGCCGCATCTCGGCGGCGATCTCGGCGATGGCAAGCCGCTGCGCGCCGGTTAGGCCAAAGCCGAGCGCCGCCTCGACCCGTCCGGTCAAGGCGCCGTTGCCGGTGATCGCCCGCCCCTTTTGGCGGTGCCGGCGGGCGCGGGCGAGCGCGACCGCCAACTGGCTCGCGAAAATCTCGTCATAAGCAAGCCGCTCGCGGGCCGGTGTCGTCGGCGAAAGGTCGCCTTCGGATGCCGGGGCATGAACAGCATGCACTGCCTCGCCCCAAAGAGGCCAGCCGCGCCGTTCGCGCAGTGCCGGATCGATCCACTCCGCCAATCCCGGCAGCTGGTCGAGCGCCGCCGCGACGGCTCGTTGCAAAAGGCGCGGTGATAAGCCCGCGGTCAGCGGATAAACCGGCTCGATGGGCTTGAGGCGCTCGGCCTCCTCAGGCCGCAATACGAGATCCGGGTGGGCCATCTGCGGCATGCCACCATAAAACTCGACCCGGCCGCTGACAATGCGCTCGGCGCCGACCGGCAACAGCCTCGCGAGCTGGTCGCCCTTCACGTTAAAATAAACGAGCGTCAACGTGCCGGTTTTATCGCTACAGATCACCCGGTAGGGACGTCGCCCGAAACCCGGCTGGTGCCCCTCGACGCACACTGTCAGTGTTGCGATCCGGTCCGCCTCGAGCTGCCGGATCGGCGGTGAGGCGCGCCGGTCGACGATCCCCGTCGGAAGGTGCCACAGGAGGTCGAGCACGAGGGGACCGGCGAGGCGCTCGAACAACTTGGCCGATTGCGAACCGATGCCGGGCAGCACCGTGATCGGTGCAAACAATTTATCGAGGATGGCAGGACGCACGCCGCATCTCTATATCCCCGACCGGGTAGCGCCAAGGGCAACCAACGTGACATCTTCATCCGAAATTCGCCGCAAGCGGCTGTCGTTCCGCTCCTGGCACCGCGGGACGCGCGAGAGCGACCTGATCCTCGGCCGCTTTGCGGATGCGCATCTGGCCGGCTTTGACGAGGTTCAGCTCGACCGCTACGAGGGTCTGCTCGACTGCCCGGACGCCGACATATTTGACTGGGTCACGGGCCGCGCCGCGCCGCCTCCCGAACACGACCACGACGTCACCCGGCTCCTCATCTCCTCGAGCAACGTCCACTCCATAAAATGACACGGTCCGCTAATACTCCCTCTCCGCCCCTTTGGGGGGGAGAGGGTCGGTATCCCGGTCGGGGCACCCACCTCACCCTCCCCGCAGCTGACGCCGCGGGTCCCCTCCCTCTCCCCCCTGAAGGGCGGAGAGGGCCATGAGCGCGTTTCGGGATCTCGCCCGCTCGCTTGCCGACCGCCCGCACGCGGTCACATTGTTCGGCGCGCCCGAGGGGTACGACGCGGCGGCGATCGGCAACCTGGTTGACGGCCAGTGGCTGCATGTCTGCCGCGACGACGGCCGAATGGCCCGGTTTGCCGCCGCGCTGGCGTTTTTTCATCCCGAGCTCGAAGCGCTGACCTTTCCGGCCTGGGACTGCCTGCCTTACGACCGGGTCTCGCCCAATGGCGAGATCGTCAGCCGTCGGATCGACTCATTGACGCGGCTGGCGACCGCCCCGCCCGGCAGGCTGATCGTATTGACGACGGTCAACGCGCTGGTCCAGCGCGTGCCGCCGCGGCGGCTCTTCGACGGCCGGGTTTTGAGGTTGCGGACGGGCGGCCGCATCGGGCTCGACCGCCTGCAGAGCTTCTTCCGCAACAACGGGTATATCCGCACCGACACGGTGCGCGAGCCGGGCGAATTCGCCATTCGCGGCGGCATTGTCGACCTGTTTGCTGCGGGAGCGGCGGAGCCGGTCCGGCTGGATTTTTTCGGCGACACGCTCGAATCGGTCCGCAGCTTTGACCCGTTGAATCAGCGCTCGACGGGCACGCTCGATGAGACGGTGCTGCGTCCGGTCAGCGAGGTCTTGCTAGACGATGACGCGGTGCGCCGCTTCCGCTCGCGGTATCGCGAGCAGTTTGGCGCCACGGGCACGGACGACCCGCTCTACGAAGCGGTCAGCGCCGGACGCCGCTATGTCGGCATGGAGCATTGGCTGCCGCTCTACTACGAGCGGCTGGAGACGTTGTTCGAGTACCTGCCCGAAGCCGGCATCTCCCTCGATTATCAGGCGGAGGAAGTTCGCGGTCATCGTCTAGAGGCAATCGGCGACTCCTACGCGGCCCGCCACAACGTTACCCCGGCGGCGCGCGCCGCCGCGCCGATCTATCGCCCGATCCGGCCCGACCAGCTTTATATCGACAGCCGCGAGTGGCAAACGGCTCTGCGCGGGCGGCCGGTCGTCCAGCTGTCGCCGTTCGCCGGCGATCAGCACGACGACAACTGCTTCGACGCCGGCGCTCGGCCGGCGCGCAATTTCGCGGCCGAGCGCGCGGACCCGAATGTCGTGCTGTTCGAAGCGGTACGGGACTGGCTCGAAGCCGAGCGGAAAGCTGGGCGCAACACCGCGGTCGCTGCGTTCAGCGCAGGGTCGGCCGACCGCCTCCTGACCGTGTTGCGCGAGCGCGGTGTTTCCGACCTGCGCAGCGTCGCCGATGGCCGGGCACTCGAGGCGCTGCCCCCTTCGGCGGTCGGGCTTGCCGTATTGCCGCTCGAGCAGGGTTTTGCGACTGGCGAGCTGGTCCTCCTCGGGGAGCAGGACATTCTCGGCGACCGCTTGGCCCGCACGGCACGCCGCCGCCGCAGCCTCGACCAGTTCATCACCGAGGCGACTGCGCTGACCCCGGGCGACCTCGTCGTGCACGCCGATCACGGCATCGGCCGCTATGAGGCGCTGGAGACGATCGATGTCGCGGGCGCGCCGCATGATTGCGTGCGGCTGCTCTATGCGGGCGACGACAAACTGTACGTGCCCGTGGAGAACATCGAGGTCCTCTCACGCTTCGGTTCGGAAGACGCCGGCGCGCAACTCGACCGGCTCGGCGGCGTCGCTTGGCAGTCGCGGAAGGCACGAGTCAAAAAGCGCATCCGCGACATTGCCGGCGAATTGATCCGCGTCGCTGCCGAGCGGCAATTGCGTCCTGGCGATGTCCTGCAGCCTCCCGAAGGCATCTACGAGGAATTCGCCGCGCGGTTCCCCTACCCCGAGACCGAAGACCAGCTGAATGCGATCGCCGACACATTGGCCGATATGGCATCGGGCAAGCCGATGGACCGGCTGAT
>JAFASL010000281.1 GCA_019244535.1 Alphaproteobacteria bacterium | reverse complement strand
TGTGACCTAGCTCACACCGCTCCCGCTACTGAACGAAGTATCGTTAATGCGTTCAGTCGGGGAGAATGGGAAATGGCACTTCGGCTTATTGTTTGCTTTGACGGGACGTGGAACAGGCCCGACAACAATTCTGACCTCACCGCACGGGTCGAAACCAATGTCTGCCGCTTTTACGAATCAATTCTCAACGGAAAGGTGCCGGGCGGTGACCTGCAGCAGAAATGGTATGATTCAGGCGTCGGCACGAATTGGTACGATCGGATAGCGGGTGGCACGTTCGGTATTGGGATCGACCAAAAAATTCGCGAGGGATATCAATGGCTGGCCGGCAATTACCCCAATGCTGACGCACCCGATGTAGAGGTCTTCATACTAGGGTTCAGCAGAGGTGCGTATACCGCGCGCAGCCTGGTCGGGATGATTCGCAATTGTGGCCTCTTGCTGCCGGAGAATGCGCATCGAGTTCGAGACGCTTATGCTCTTTACCGTCAGCGCGACGAAAGCGCCGACACCGATGAGGCGAAAATTTTCCGCGATCGCTACTCGCGGGAAATCAAGATTAAGTTTCTCGGCGTGTGGGATACCGTTGGTGCGCTCGGGATCCCGCTTCAGGCGCTGCAATGGCTCAATGCCAGGGAATACGCGTTCCACGATACCGAATTGAGCGGGATCGTCGAAAATGCGGCTCACGCCATCGCCATCGACGAGTTTCGGGTAGATTATCAGGCGACATTGTGGGCACCGGTCGTTAAGTCCGGCCAAGAGGTCGAGCAGCGCTGGTTTAGCGGCGCCCATGCGGATGTAGGCGGCGGGTATCCAAGCCGCCTCATTTCCGATATTGCACTAAGATGGATGCAGCGCAAGGCTGCTGCAGTCGGGCTTGCGATCGATACTTCGGAAGTTCCGGAGATTGCCAGAGAGAACTGGATGCATCCGCCGACCGACTCCTACCTCCAGTTCCTTGAGGGCGCTTATTCGAAGACGCATCCCCGGTTCTATCGAACGATGCAGATCGGCTCCGGCATCAACGAGGCCATCGATGAGAGTGTCGTGAACCGATGCCGCGATAATCCGGCTTACCGACCGTTAAACCCGGGTTTTCCCGCTGCCCTGATTTGCTGAGAGGGTTTCGCGCCGCCGTGGCCCTTTAGGATACCCGTTCGGCGTTGAGTTGTGCACTCCTCAGAGCTGCCGCCGGGTGCTCCAAGTTAGGCGACGGAAATCCAGAGATCGGCGATGAGCGATACCCCAGGCGCCGGCATAGCAGGCGGCGTCTGGATGCAGACGAATGGATGCGGTTGCCCGCCAACTTTAGCGCACCAAGCCATAGCGATGCCGGGAAATACGGTCGCGTCGGAGACGAAATACTGGGCGCGCAGCATATTGGCGAGCGACGTTCCGGCGGCCTGGCACAGTGCGCCGGCGTAATCGTAAATCGCAGCAGCTTGCGTATATCCAGCATGCGAAAGAACGGCAAACCCGGGCGAAAGGCTCCTGCCGACGACATCCCCCTTTGGCCCGATCGCCATCACTCCCGAGGGCAGCAGAAATTCGCCGGCACGGATGCACGGCCCAAAGGCGGCCATATCCGGTATGTCCGCAGCGATCACCTCCTTCTGCCGGTTTGCCGTGTTGGTCAGGGCCAGCAGGTTGATCTCGATAATCCCACCCAACGTGGCAAAGGATTTGGCCGGCACCACAGTGATTGCGCATGGGATATTCGCGTAGTGTTGGTTCCACACATCGAGAAAATCCGGGTAGTCGTCCAGCCGCGCCAAGTAGATCTGCGCCTTCAGCGACCGCTCCAGTGATGACCCGGCTGCTTCCAGCGTCGGCACCAATTTTTGGAGGATTATAAATTCGGTCTGCTTGCGAATTTCGCTTCCGGCCCACGCCGAATGTTCTGGAACGTGGGCGCGCGGGTCCAGCCCTTGTCCGGCATTGTGCGCCATTTGTCCGGCGATGAAGACGAAATCGTCGCAGACGACGGCCGGGACGAAACCCGAGCTCGGGGCAGAGCCGACGCCCTGCGGATAAATCTTGTGAATCTCATGTCCCGGCATCACAGCGATCAACGACGCCGAGATATTGGCATCGGTGGCAAAGCAGCGCTCCATCACGACCGAGGTGCTCGGCGGAATGTAATCGCCGAACTCGGCATGCCGCGCGAGGTGATAGGGATCCACGGCAGCAGGGCTGGGATAATATTGGTCGAGGCGGACGCCGCTGCTCAGATCGGACCCAAGTTCCTGCAGAATGCGCCGCATGCGCTGCAGAATAAAATCGCCCTCGCGCCGGCTGCGCGGCCGGCCAAATAGCGGAAACCCTGATGGACCGGCCACCTCCTCGGGGATGCCGCTCTGGAAGTCGAAAGCCTCGTGGCCGGTCAGGAAAATCCATGGACCTGCCTTGACCGCATAGGCGTAGGACACCGGCGTTCCCAATAGATTTGCAACAGACTTCACCTCCGGCATGGCGATGGCTCCTCATCGGATCTTCATCGGCTTAATTACCCGAAATGCCGGCCAGCGAGTGCTATAATGCGCCGGTGAAGCCTGCACCCTGTGCCCCTCACTCGGCCAGCCGCGTTCTCGGCCTTTCGGTGGCGCGACTCGAAGATCAGCCGCTGCTGACTGGACGCGGCGCGTTTGTCGGCGACATCGGGTTTCCGCATCAGCTGTATATGCGGATTGCCCGGTCACCCTACGCTAATGCGGCGCTGCGCAAGGTCGATGTCACGGCGGCTTTGGCCGGACCCGGTGTCGTCGCGGTATGGACGGCGGCGGACATCGCGGAGCTGCCGCCGATCGATTTCCGCGACCCCGCTGCCGAAACGCTGCGCCCATACCGCCAGCCGCTGCTGGCGCAGCAGCGGCTGCGCTATGTTGGCGAGCCGGTCGCCGCCGTGTTCGCGACCGATCCCTATCTGGCTGAGGACGCAGCCGAACTGGTCGCCGTCGAGGCAGACGAGCTGGCGCCGATACTGGACGCCAGCGCCGCGCCTGGCGACTTCGCGCCGGGCCTGTCGACTGAGGCGATCACGCTGCGTGCCGGCTACGGCGATGTCGAGGCGGCGTTTGCCGTGGCGCATGCGGTTGTTGTCCTCGATTTAACGATCGGCCGGCATAGCGGCGTTCCGCTCGAGACGCGCGGGGCGCT
>JAFASL010000156.1 GCA_019244535.1 Alphaproteobacteria bacterium | reverse complement strand
CATCGCCTCGCCCGAAGTCGCGCTGAAGGCGATCAGCAGTTCCTCCTTGAAGTAGCGGAGGATCTTCAGCACTCGCAAGCCGAAGAGCCGCGCGATCAAGCCGAACCCGATCAGGACAAAGAGGATGGAGGTCAGATAGACGCTCGCCAGAAGCTTGCCGAGGCTGGCGAGCATGCCGAAACCGAACTTGCCGATCGTAAACGCCATCGCAGCAAAAGCAGCGAGCGGCGCGACATACATAACGATGCGCACAATGCCGAAGAGGGCGTGCGTAAAGTCGTCGATCACAGCGACAAGCCGCTGACCGCGTTCACCCATATGGATCAGCGCAAAGCCGAATAGCACCGAGGTCACCAGCACCGGCAGGAGATCGCCCTGCGCGACTGCGCCGACCATGTTGGTCGGGATCATCTTCATCAGGAAATCGACGACCGTCAGCGACTTGGCGCTCGTCACGTAACCGGCGACCGCTTTATCGTCCAAATGCGCTGGGTCGATATGAAGGCCGGCGCCCGGCTGTAATAGATTACCGACCGCCAGGCCGACGAGGAGCGCTACGGTCGACACGACCTCGAAATAGATGATCGCCCGCAGACCGACGACTCCGACCCGCCGGATGTCGCCCATTTTGGCGATCCCGACCGCGACTGTCGCAAAAATGACGAGTGGCACGACGGACCGGATCAGCATGATGAAACCGTCGCTGATCGGCTTCATCTCGACGGCAATGCTTGGATAGAGGGCACCGAGCAGAATGCCCACCGCGATCGCGATCAGCACCTGCACGTAGAGCTTGCGCAGCGGCGACCGGCGGGTGGCCTCCGCTCGGCCGCGGGACGCGAAATCGGCAACTTGCGGGCTGCGCATGTGACTGGCCCTTGAGCTATTCACACTCGCCCCGGCGAGTGGAGATGGGCAAAAGGATTTGAAGGAGGACGGGTGTTATACAAGCGGTTAGCTCTCGCGAATTTTGACGATGACCTTGATCGCGTCCTCGATGCGTTCACGGGCGTATCTGATGGCGGTTGGCACCTCGGCGAGCGGGAAGGTGTGGGTGTGGATCAGCTTTGCGTCGAAGCGCTTCTGCGCCATCAATGCCGCCGCCCGGTGGGTTGCGCTCTTGCCCTCGCCGCGGATGCCAAACACATAGATGTTATTGCGCACGAGATAGGCGAGATCGACCGGCACCGGATCCGCCGGGAACGCGGCGAGGCAGATCCGCCCACCGCGGTTCACCATGCGCGCGGCCTCGTTGAGCGCGTTCGGCGCACCGGAGCATTCGAGCACGTATTGCGCCCCCTTGCCTTGGGTTATCCGCTGGACTGCCTCTACCGGGTCCTCTCGCTTGATGTTAACGGTTTCGTCCGCACCGAGGCCCTTGCCCTTCTCGAGCCGGTTTTGGCGGGTACCGGTGAGGATTACCGGCTGCGCGCCGAGCGCCTTGGCGACGCCTACCCCCATCAAGCCGATCGGCCCAGGACCGGTTACCACGACTGCTTCGCCGGCGACAATCCCGCCCATCACGTCGAGACCATACATCGCGGTGCCGGAGGTGACGATCAATGTCGCCTCCTCATCGCTCATGTCGTGGGGGACACGCACCATCGTGTTGATGTTGTTGACCGCGTATTCGGCGAAGCCGCCATCGGTGCTGAAGCCGTTGGCGCGATGGCCTTTCTCGCGCCAGCCATAGTTGAGACAGGAGGTATACATGCCTTCCCGGCAGCGCTGGCAGCGCCCGCATCCGGCATGAACCTCGACGGCGATGCGGTCGCCAACCTCGAATTCATCGACCGTCGGACCCAGCCGTACAACCGTTCCCATATATTCGTGTCCGGGCGTAAAGCCACGGTTGAAGGGGGGCCCGCCATCAATCATCGCAGGCAGCCCGTGTTTGACGATCTCGATATCGGTAGCGCAGACCGCAATTGCGTCTACCCGCACCAGCGCCTCGGCGGCTCCAGGTACCGGCACGGGTTTTTCGACGAAGGTGAGTTCGCCCGGGTCTCCGAGCACCCACGCCTTCATGGTTTTCGGGATCGGGTACTCGTTGGTTCGGTGCTGGTGCATGCAAACTCCGAATAGCCAGCGCCGGCTAATGCTCGAGCCAGACGTCCGTCAGATCCTGCCCGATGAAATGGCTCGGGGTTATCGACCAGCCTTTCATCCCCGCCGAGGTCGCAACGATGCGGTTCCACCACAAGAGGGGAACGGTATAGGCCTCGGTCAGGGCATGGCGCTCGAAATCGCGTACGATCCGGGCTCGCTGTTGCGGGTCGCTGGTCACCGCCTGGCCGATGAACAGCGCGTCCAAGAAGCGGTCGGTCGACCCGGAGTAATTGACAGGCGACAAATCGTGCGAGACGAATTTCGTCAATTGGATCGTCGGATCGTCGTAAAAGTCCCCCGAAAAATCCAGCGCCACGTCAAAATCGCCGCTGTCGATTACCTTTTGCCAATCCCATATGTTGCGCCGGTCCTGGATGGCCGTCACGCCGATCTGTCGCCAGCTTTCTGCCAGCAGATCGGCGCCCGCGTAGTGCGGCATCGGAATGTCGCGGACCATTACGGTGAGTTTGAGGTCATGAACCCCGGCCTCGGCGAGGAGGCGCTTTGCCTCCTCGCGCGAGGCTGTGATGTCGCGCGAGAAGCCAGGGAGTGTGACCAACTCGGATTCCGGTGTCGCC
>JAFASL010000150.1 GCA_019244535.1 Alphaproteobacteria bacterium | reverse complement strand
CGCCAGGCGCCCTTTGGGAAATCCCGGACGACGACCTCATGGCCACACTTAACGGTGGCCGGATCAAAGATCACGACATCGGCGGCCTCGGCGCCCTTGCGCACTGGCGCCAATGACAGCGAGCAATTTCCAAAAATCACAGAACGGTTGGCCGAATTCCTTTCCTATGTCGAGGCGATCCCGATGGAGGTGCTGCGCACGGTCGAGTTCGACTGGGAGACGTCCTGCATCGCCTTGATTTGGTTATCGGAAGCCCCCGGCTTCTGGCACTCGTCGCCCATCACGTAATGGCGAACCGCGGTATGGCCGATCAGATTGCCGACATTGACGCCAAGACGCTCATCCAGCCGGTCCATGTATTGTCCGGTCGGTGGTCGCACCGTGCTCGGGAGAGAACGTGCACAGCGGGTCCCAGGTGACCTGCGCGTCATAATGGCAGTGGTTGTCGATGAAACCGGGGGCGACGGCGCGGCCCTCGGCGTCGATCGTGCGCGATGCCGGTCCGCTCAGCTTGCCGATCTCGACGATCTTGCCGTCCTTGATCCCGACATCGCCGAGGAACGCCGGCATTCCCGATCCGTCGACAATGCGTCCATTCTTGATCAGCAGATCATACGCCATCGGCATTCTCCTAGAGGCGGGTGATTTCGAGGCGAGTGTAGCGCTTCCGGTGACAGACACACACACTGAGGGAGCCATCAGCTATAACGAGAACGCGGGTGTGGTAATCGTAAAGCGACGGCGATAGTGGCCGAAGTGCCGGTTCGTGCTAAGGCTGTGCGAACCGACGCTGGTTACGGAGCTGCCAAGCCATGACGTTATCTGCCGACGAGTACCACGATCACCTGAAGACTACGGCGGTGCGCGCCGGATTTAGTTTCGAAGACGTCGTGTTGCCGAGCGAGAAGACTGTGCTCGTCGGTCACCTTCGCTTCCGTTATCTCGATTGGGGCAACGAGGGTCTGCGCCCGCTTTTGTTTCTGCATGGCGGCGCATTGACCGCGCATACTTGGGACCTCTGCTGCCTCGCACTGCGCGACGAGTTTCACTGTATCGCACTCGACCAGCGTGGGCATGGCGATACCGACTGGGCGCCAGACGCAGACTATTCAATCGCGGCGCAGCGCGAGGACGTGAAGGGTTTTGTCGACACGCTCGACCTCGACCACTTCATCCTTGCCGGTATGTCAATGGGCGCGATCAACGCGCTGGCCTTTGCAATACACTACCCGGAGAGGCTTTCGCATCTGGTTGTGATCGACGCCGGGCCCGAGGTCAGGCGTCCGGGGTCGAGCCGCATCCGCGACTTCGTCAATGGTGGGGCCAAGCCCGAGACCCTCGACGGGATTATCGAGCGGGCGCTCGCTTTCAACCCGCGCCGCGACCCGAAGGTCCTGCGCCGCAGTCTGATGCACAATCTGCGGCAGCAGACCGATGGTAGGTGGACCTGGAAATACGACCGCCGGCGGTTTCAGCAGATCGGCGAGTCGCATGCCGCGGAGCGGCGCGGTCTTGCCGAAGGGCTCGCCAAGATAACCTGCCCGACGCTCGTCGTGCGCGGCGCGGAAAGCGACGTTTTCCACGAAGAGGACGCCGCGCGGCTAGCCGCGCGGCTGCCCGACGGCCGGTATGTCACCATCCCCAGAGCGGGCCACACAGTGCAGGGCGACAATCCAAAAGACCTCGCCGCCGCGCTGCACGACTTTCTCTGCTGAAGCGACACACTCCCCGGCGGTACCTTCTCCCGCAATGCGGGAGAGGGTGAACAAGGCCACAGGGCTTGGTGCGTGAGGGGGTCGCTGTGCTCAGTCCCTTAGCTCGGGTACAATCCAGAACGGCTTCTGCCCGCGCGCGACGCGCTCGAAATTGTCGAACGCGTTGCGCCAGCGCTTCCAGTGATTGTCCCAGGTCGGTCCGGCGGCGTGCGGCGAAAAGATCACGTTCTTCAAGCCGAACATTTCGTGGTCAGGCTTGGGCGGCTCTTCGACCATGACATCGAGCCCGGCGCCGAGGATCTTCTCGTCGCGCAACGCCATGTAGAGCGCCTTTTCGTCGACGACCGGGCCCCGGCAGGTGTTTATCAGGATTGCCGTCGGCTTCATCATTGCGAGTTCGCGCTCGCCGATCATGTTGTGCGTCGATTTGTCGAGCGGCACATGCAAACTCACGATGTCGGAAGTCTTCAATAGTTCGGGGAACAACGCAAACCTTACCCCCAGCGCATCCTCCTGATCGGTCGTCATCCGGTTGATGTCGTAATACTTGATTTGCATGTCGAAGGCCTTGGCTCGGCGCGCGACCTTTTTGCCAATATTGCCGAGGCCGATGATCCCCAATGTCTTGTCTTCAAGCTCGTAGAGCTTTGTCGAATTGAAGTCATTGCCGCGCCAGCGTCCCGAAGCCACCCCCTCATGCAGCCAGATCAGTTTGCGGCAGACCGCCAGCATCAAAAGCATCGCATGCTCGGCGACCGCAGTCGCATTGGCGCCGCCATTGTTGCAGATCGGCACGCCGGCGGTCCGCGCCGCTTCAAGGTCGTAGGTGTTGTACCCTGCGCTCAAGGTCTGCACGATCCGCAGTTTCGGTGCCCCCTGGTAGAATTCCGGCCCATGCTTGAACTGGCCTGCGCCGATGTAATACTCGGTGTCTTTCAGCAATTCGAAGAATTCGGGCCTGCCATGCGGAGCCGTTTTGAGTTCCCATCCGGTCGGCAGCAGGTCGTAGGCGATCGCGAGCGTCTCATCGGAATGGGTGCTGGGAGTGAGAATGCGGGGCATGTTGCGTCCTCTTCGGGGGATTGTCGCGCCTGGTTGGCAAGGGCGGCATCGTAGCGATAGGGTGCAAGCGTCGTCAAATCAGCGCGGAACAACAGAACCATGGCCGAGGCGCTCGAAAGCCGCTTTCAAAACCTGCACGAGTTCGTGACCCAGGCGCGCATCAATCTCGACCGCAACAACTGGGACTATCTGATCGGCGGCTCCGAGACCGAGACCACCCTGGCGCGTAACCGGCTGGCATTGGATTCGATCGGCTTTCGCCCGCGGGTCTTGCGGGACGTGTCGAACATCGATTGCAGCAGCACCCTCTTCGGCAAGAAATTGCGCATTCCGGTGTTGTGCGCGCCGGTCGGCTCACTCGAGGTCTTCGAGCCGGGTGGCGGCGCGACGGCCGCCGAAGCGACGCGCGCCTTTGGCAACGGCATAATCCTCTCCTCGGTGTCTCATCCCGGGCTCGACAAGACCGCCGAAGCCTCGGGCGACGGGTTCAAGATCTTCCAGCTTTACGTGCGCGGCGATGCCGCCTGGGTTGACGACTACGTCCGCCGCGCGATCGAAAAGGGTTACAACGCGTTCTGCCTTACCGTCGACACCGACAGCTACAGCCGCCGCGAGCGGGACATCGCCAAGCGCCACCAGCGCCGGCGCGTGCGCGTCGCCGACGCCCGCATCTTCCAGGCGCAATTCAACTGGCGCGATGTCGAGCGGATCAAGAAAGGCTTCGACATCCCGCTGATCCTCAAAGGCATCGCCACCGCCGAGGACGCCAAAATCGCGCTCGAGCACGGCGTCGACTGCGTTTATGTCTCGAACCATGGCGGGCGCCAGCTCGACCAGGGTGTCGGCTCGATCGACGTGTTGCCGGAGGTCGCCGAGGCAGTCGGCGGCAAGGCACGCATCATTGTCGATGGCGGCATCAGCCGCGGCACCGATGTCGTCAAGGCGCTGATCCTCGGCGCCGACGCAGTCGCCTGCGGCCGGCTCTACGTTTACGGCCTCGCCGCCGCCGGTGCCGAAGGCATGGTGCGCCTGTTTGAGATCCTCGAAGACGAGATCCGCATCTGCCTGTCTCTGCTCGGCGTCACCGGCTACCGCGAGCTCGACAAATCCTACATCCGCCCGGCCCGCCAAGTCGCCCAGCCGCACGTCCACAGCGCCTTCCCGCACCTCAACCTAGCGCGCGAGACGTATTAGCCTCGCCCGCCAACCCGGACGCCCCCGGCCCTCCTGTGTTTGCAGGGAAGCTGCAGGAACTACGCGCTGCCCTTGTTCGCACGTGAGAGCCGCAGTGGATAACCCCAGATCGGAACCGCATCTCCTACGGGGCAACCGGGGGTGATCTCCCTGTCTCAACCACATGGGGGTGAATTCCTGCACACCCAAGAGCATGCTTGAAGGCTGCTATCGGAGCTGGGTGGTTTCGAAACTATGCAGTAACGGTGGTTATATCCGTTCCAATAAGTACAGCAGCACTGGTAGTCTTTGAAATAACGGTTTATCAGATTGCCACATCTTGCGGCAACGGGTTTTGGGGGAGGTTGAGCCTGCGGTGCAACTGGTCCTCGCAGAATTTCCGGTTTTTCTTCTGCTCTTACCGCGACTGAGGAGGCACATATTCCCAAAATAGTTATAGTATACCCTATATAGATGGAGAGCGGCCGGAGTATATACATTATACAGCGAGCCGGACAGACGGTTGTTGTGATAACAGCAACATTGCGTTACACACGAGCCGTGGCGTCTACAACCACATAGAAGTTGGATCGTGTTCTGTCGGCAGCTAAAACCGGAAATGCGAGATCGTTGTCGCAGTCGCTGCCTCCCGCGCCGGAACTAGGCTGGGCGGAGCCGCGATGGCGACGGCGCGGCGGCCGCCATTGCCGCGGCGATCCTGTCTGGACGCGTAAAGGCGAGATACTCGGCGGCATATTCCGGTGGCAGGATTTCGACCATCGACTCGTTCTCTACCCAGACTTCGATCACATGGAACGGGCCGCGATTGCAGCGGAAGCATTGCCAGCCCTCACGCGCCGCGATTGCCTCGACCTTGTCCGCGTCGGTGGCGACGCTCAACGCAAAATGCGTCGGACCATAGCCCCGCGCTTCTTTCCGGACGAAACCGCCGCCATTGCTGCCGCCCGGGTGGAGTTCGGTTCCCGCCGGATAGACCTCGACACCCGACCCGTGCTCGTCGAGCTGAAGCGCGAAGAAGCTCCCCGGGTTGGGCGGGAACGGCACCGCTTTGCCGCCCATCAGCTCGGCCAAAACTCCGGCGGCATGCTGCGGATCACGCGCGGCAATGGACAAATGGTGGATCATCGTTTCCTCACGTTTGCGAGAGATCAGTTAATATAGCACGGCCAGCGGCGTCGGGGACCTATAGATGCACCATAAGCGTCTACTGAAGCACTTCCTGTTTACGATCGGGCTCGCCGCCCTTCCGTTCGCCGCGGTGGCTCAGCCGGCGCCGGGCGGGCCGCCGGCGGTCGGGGGCGTACGCGCCGAGGAGCAGCAGATTACCCAGTCGAACGAATTCGTCGGCCGGATCCAGTCGATCGGGCGGGTGTCGCTGGTCGCCCGGGTTACCGCCTTCCTTGAAAAACGGGACTTTGTCGAGGGCGCCGAAGTCAAAAAAGGCGACCTTCTCTACCTGCTCGAACAGCCGCCGTTTCAGGCGCAGGTCGATTTCAACAAGGCCAATGTCGCGCAGCTCGAAGCCCAGCACACCTTTGCCCAGCAGCAGCTGGCGCGCGCGGAGTTCCTGTTGAAAACCCCCGCGGGCCAGCAACAGAACGTCGACCAGACCATCTCGAATGAACGATCAATGGCGGCGCAGGTCGCATCGGCAAAGGCGCAGCTGGACACGGCCCAGATCAATCTCGGCTACACCGAAATCCGTGCGCCGATCGACGGCAAGATCAGCGCCACTGAGGTGACCGAGGGGAACGTCGTCTCGCCGACCAGCGGCACCCTCGCCACCCTCGTGAGCCAAGACCCGATGTATGCGATCTTTCCGATCGCGCTACGCACCGGGCTCGAACTGCGTGACAAATACGCGCCAAAGGGCGGGTTCAGCGCTGTCCAAATCAGGCTGCGGCTGCCAACCGGAAAGATCTACGAGCAGGTGGGGCATCTCGATTATGTGTCGCCGACCGTGGACCAGAATACCGAAACGATCACGTTGCGCGGCGTAATTCCAAACCCACTGCTGCCGGAAACGAGGGCGGGCGAGCTTCGTTTGCGCCAATTGACCGACGGCGAGTTCGTGACCGTCTTGCTCGAAGGAGTGGAGCCGATCTCGGTGCTCGGCATCCCGCGCGCCGCGGTCCTGGCCGACCAGCAGGGCGACTACGTCTATGTCGTCGATGCGCAGAACCGGGCGGAGGTGCGGCGCATCCATCTCGGCCAGTCGACGCCGCAGACCGCGGTCGTGACGAGCGGGCTCAACAAAGGCGAACTGGTTATTTCCGAAGGCGTGCAGCGTGTCCGCCCCGGCGAGGTCGTCTCGCCCGGGCCGGCGAGCCCACCGCCATCGCCGGCCGGGGGATAACCCGTGATCTCGGCGCTTTTTGTCGATCGTCCGCGTCTCGCGGTCGTCATTGCGCTCGTCATTACGATTGCCGGGCTGATCGCGCTGACCCGCATTCCGGTGGCGCAGTTTCCGGACATCGTTCCGCCACAGGTCCAAGTCACGGCGAGCTACCCGGGGGCCTCCGCCGCCGATGTCGAAGCCAGCATTGCGCAGCCGATCGAGGCGCAGGTCGTCGGCGTCGACAAGATGATTTACATGAAGTCGACGAGCGGCAATGACGGCAGCTACAACCTGACGGTCAGTTTCGAGCTCGGCAGCGACCCCGACATCGACACCGTCAACGTCAACAACCGAGTTCAGACCGCGCTGTCCCAATTACCGCAGGAAGTGCAACTCGAGGGACTAGTCGTCCAAAAAAAATCCTCGGCGGTGCTGCAATTCGTCGTCCTCTACAGCGAGACCGGTGAACAGGACCCGCTGTTCATCACCAATTACGCGATCATCAATATTCTTGACGTGCTATCGCGTACGCCAGGGGTCGGACAGGCGCATATCTTTGGTGCGCTCAATTACTCGATGCGGATCTGGTTCGATACGCAGCGACTGAGCAACCTACAGTTGACTCCGTCAGATGTGATCGCGGCGATCCAGTCCCAAAACCTCATCGCCCCGGTCGGGCGCATCGGCGCGCGGCCGATCTCGAACGAGCAGCAATTCCAGCTCAATATCCAGACGCAAGGTCGGCTCACCACACCCGA
>JAFASL010000107.1 GCA_019244535.1 Alphaproteobacteria bacterium | reverse complement strand
CCGGCGCAAAAATCGATCCTCGTCGCCCGCGGCGCGATTGCCCGCGGACAGATCCTGAAGCCGGCGGATCTCGCCTGGCAAAGCTGGCCCGACGCCGGCGTCGATCGGGCCTACATTCAGAAGGGCGCCAAGACGATCGAAGATTTCGCTGGGTGGGTGGCGCGCGACCCGCTCGGGCCCGGCGAGCCGATGACCGAAAACAAGATGGTGGCGCCCGGCAGCCGTGGCTTTCTCGCGGCCGTGCTGCGCCCCGGCATGCGCGCCGTGTCGGTGCCGGTCACCCGCACCTCGGGCATCTCGGGGTTTGTCTTTCCGGGCGACCAAGTCGATATTCTCATCACGCATTCGGTGCCGTCGAGCACCGGCAAGGGTCCCCAGGTACAACACCAGGCATCCGAGACGGTGCTGCACGACGTCCGGGTACTCGCCGTTGATCAGAAGCTCGACAACAAGGTGAGCGAGCCGGTCGTCGCACAAACCGCGACACTCGAAGTAACACCCAAGCAGAGTGAGATCATCGCGGTCGCCAGCGAGATGGGTAAGTTGTCGCTCAGTCTGCGCAGCCTAGTCACACCGCCGGGCGAGGAGACTACAGCCGATTCTGCCGAAAATGCCGAATCCGGGACCTTCACTCTCGACAGCGAAGTCAGCCGGCTGTTGCCGAAGCCCTTAACCCAAAAGGATAACCCTAACGCGGATATCATCACCATATTGCGCGGAACCAGCAAATCAGAGACTAGTACCGAGTCGCAACCTGCGTCTCGAGGTCTTTGATGCGCACCTTGCCGCTTGCCGGTCTCGCCGCACCGCTGATTATCGCCGCGCTCGGCGGCCCACCCGCGGCGGCCCAGACCACCGCGCCGCCGGCCCCACCAATTACCGATGGGCGCGGCGCCGTCGCGGTCGCACCGCAAAACACGGCAGCGCGCCCGCTCCGGGGCGGCGGCGCCAGTCAGATTGCTGCCGCTGGCGCACCGATCATCCTCGAAGTCAATAAGGGCACATTGATCCGCCTGACAGCGCCAGCTGCCACGGTTTTCATCGCCAATCCCGACATAGCTGACGTTCAGGTCAAATCACCCTCGCTGATCTATATCAGCGCCAAGGCGCCGGGCGAGACTGTCATTTACGCGGTCGACGCCAGTGACAGTGTGCTGCTCAACTCGCCGGTGCGGGTCGAGCACGATTTATCGCGGCTGCGCTCGTCTTTGCGGCAATTGGCGCCCGGCGAGCGGATCTCGGCCGACTCGGTCGACGGCAATCTGGTGCTGACCGGCATCGCCTCCGACGCCGGTAAGGCGGACAAGGTGCGGGCCCTCGCCGCCTCGATCGCTGGCGAGACCAAGGGGCAGGTCATCAACCGGATGACTGTCGCTACCCCGAACCAGGTCAATCTGCACGTTCGTATTGCCGAGGTCGGCCTCACTGCCTTGAGTGCCATCGGGGTCAATTGGCACAAGCTCGGCTCGACTGTGGTTATCAATACGAACAATCCGACCGCAGTTATGGGTACGGTCGGCGCAAACGAGATCACCATAGGCCGCATCGCCTCGCAGGCGATCAGTGCCACGATCGATGCGCTCGCCCAAGAAGGCTTGGTGACAGACCTTGCCGAGCCGGATCTGGTCGCGCTGAGCGGGCAAACCGCAAGCTTCCTTGCCGGGGGAGAATTTCCCGTACCGATCGCCGGCAGCAGCTCCTCTACCAACGGTGTCCCGACCATTTCGGTCGAATTCAAGAGCTTTGGCGTCAGTCTCGCTTTCACGCCGACGATCATCGACGCGCATCATCTTGATCTCCGAGTGCGGCCTGAGGTCAGCGCTCTGACCTCGGTGGGTGCCGTCTCGGTTCCCATCAGCTCTAACCAAGTGATCACGATCCCGGCCTTGACAGTGCGACGAGCGGAAACTTCGGTCGAACTCGGAAGCGGAGAAAGTTTCGCGCTTGCCGGCCTGCTGCAGCACACCTCAGAGCAAGACATCTCGAAGGTGCCGCTGCTCGGCGATATCCCGATCCTCGGCGCGCTTTTCCGCTCGAACCGCTTTCAGCGCAACGAGACTGAACTAGTGATTATCGTAACTCCCTATCTAGTCAACCCAGTGGCGACACGTGTCGCGGCTCCGACCGACGGCCTCATTCATCCGAGTGACCCGCAGCAGGTCCTGTTCAGCGCTACCTATCGGCAAGGCCTGCCCCCGCCAGGGCGCGGCCCCCTCAACGCCGGCGGCGGGGGGCTGATCGGTCCAGGCGGTTTCCGGCTCGATTGATGGAGAGCAGCATGATGAGAACGCGCCGCTATCCGATCGTCGCCTCGTTGGTCCTGGCGCTGGCCGCCTGCGCTACGGATTATTCGAAGAGCGAAGCGCCGAACAACCTGCGGGTCGACGGCTCCGAGAGCCGGGTTGAGGTCGCCTTCGCCCCCGGCTCCGCCCGCCTCGCCGCCGGCGAGGCAGCACGACTTGACCGGCTCGTGGCGACGGGGGTCATACGCCCCGCCGATCGCATCACGATCGCCGCCGCTGGCCCGCCGAGGCTTGCTGATCAACGTGCCGCCGCAGTGTCGAGCGCGCTGCTCGCCTACGGCATCGTGGCCGAAACGCAGCCACTTGGTCCGGCGCCCGCCAACCACGCGATCATCGGAATCGGACGCTACACGGTGACGTTGCCGCCTTGCCCGAATTGGAGCAGTCCGCCAACTGCCGAATACACCAACGCGCACAACAGCAATTGGGGCTGCGCTGCCGCCACCAATCTCGGATTGATGGTGGCAAGCCCGGCCGATCTCGTCAGTGGCCGGACGCTCGCGCCAACCGACGGGCAGCCCGCCGTCAACGCCGTCCAGCGCTACATGACCGACCGCGTCAAGCAGCCGCCCGCGCCTACGGCGTCGCCATTTGCCGCGTCGACCGGTGGCGGTGGTGGCGGGGGCGACACCGGCGCTGCTGGCGGCGGCGGAGCGCCTGGAGCCGGAGGGGGAACTGGAGCCCAATAAATGAGATCCTCGCGTTCCGCAGACGCACTCAAGCCCGAGAGGGAGGGTATTCTCGCCGTCCTTCAGGAGCCTTCGACGATTGACCGCATCCAAGGGATCATCCGCGAACTGCAATTGGATGACGAGCTTACTCTCACCGACACGCTCGACGCGGCGTTGCGGCGAATTCGCTCCGGTGCGGCGCCGCGTATTCTGCTCGTCGACCTCGGCGATTCCAGCGCGCCGATCGCCGAAGTAAGTGCCGCGCGAGCCGTCGGCGGCGCCGACCTGAAGCTGGTCGTGCTCGGCACCGTCAATGATGTGGCGCTATTTCGTGATCTGCTCTCGGCCGGCGCCAGCGACTATCTGGTCAAGCCGTCGACCCGCGAAGCATTGACGGCAATATTGGAGAAGACCGCTGGCCCGCTCGGAACGACCCCCGACGGGTTGGGGCAGGTGATCGTATTTATCGGCAGCCGCGGCGGAGTTGGCGCAACCACCTCGGCCGTGTCCTGTGCTTGGCTGATGGCCAACGAGCGCCGGGAACGGGTCGCATTGGTCGACCTCGACCTGCATTTCGGAACGGTCGCATTGAAGCTCGATCTCGACCCGGGCAGCGGATTGTGCGAGGCGTTGGAGCAGCCGTCGCGCATCGACAGCCTGTTTATCGAACGCGCCATGATCAAGGTGACGGAAAATCTGCGTGTCTTGGCTGCCGAAGCCTCGGCGGCGCAGCACCTCGCCATCGATGCCGGTGCGGTCGACATGCTGCTCCACGAATTGCGCCGCAAGTTCGTGCGGATTGCCGTCGATCTGCCGCGCGGCGCCAGCCCGATGCAGCGCGTCGTGTTAGCCGCGGCGAGCCAGGTTGTGGTCTTTTGCGAGCGCAGTTTGGCGGGTCTGCGAGACACGATCCGGCTGCAAACCCTGGTGCGCGAGCAGGCACCACAGGCTCGGCTCTGGTTGGTCGAAGCGGGCGCCAGTGGCGAGCGCGCGCCAATCGGCAAAAGCGAGTTTGAAAAGGGGATTGGCAAGTCGCTCGATGCCAGCCTTTCCTACGATCCCAAATCGGCTGGCGCATCGACCAATTCCGGGCAGCCACTGCCGGCGGCGGCACCGCGCAGCGCCATTGTTCGCGAGCTGCGGCAGTTGACGGCATTGCTCGTCGGTCCTGCGCCCGCCGCCGCGAAACGCCGAATGTTCGCGCTTCCGTCATTATGGTAGCATTTTTTAAGCGCCCGGCCGGCGAAGAAACGCTGGACGCCCGTATTGCGGTGCTTTCGCGGCGGGCGCAGCCGCTGGTGAAGGCGCTTGATCCGGCAACGGCGCCACCCCCTCCGACCCAAGACGAACCTTCCGCGGCAGCGCCCGAGGTCTCCCGTCCGGCTGTGTTCGAGGTCACCCTTGCAGCAGCGCCGAAAGTGGACGCTGCGTCGCGGCCGGAAACCGCCGTCATGCCAACGCCGTCAGCCCTCTCGGCGGAGGATCGCCTCCTTCTGGCGCGTGAAGAACTGCTCGCCCGGCTGACCGCGGAACTCAGCCCCGAACGGATCAGCATTCTAAGCCGTGGCGAACTCGCCAAGGTCGTCGATGCCGCAGTGCAGGCCTATTTTGTGCGGAACGGGATCGAACCTGACCCGATTGCGCGCCGAGACCTGATTACCGGGTTGATCAAGGGCCTTCTCGATCCGGCCAAAGCCGCGGCAGGCGCCGATGACGGCTCCCGGCGATCATCGAACCGGTCGGCGGTCGAGACGGCAAAAGCGCAGATCCAGCCGCTCGTCCTCGAACACATGGACGTTGCCGCCGCGGCCGAGATGCCGCGCGCCGTCTTTGAGGCGCAGCTTACCGGCTGGGTCAAAGACCTGCTGACCGAAACGAAAATCCAGCTCAATTTCGTCGAGCAACGCGAACTCGTCGAGTCGCTGATCGCGGACATGCTCGGGCTCGGCCCGCTCGAACCGCTGATCGAAGACGAGACCGTGACCGACATCATGGTCAACGGGGCCCGGCAGGTTTATGTCGAGCGGCGCGGCAAGCTGGAGCTGACCGGTATCCGATTTCGCGACGACGATCACGTAATGAACGTCGCGACCAAGATCGTCACGCGGGTCGGCCGACGCATCGATGAATCGACGCCGCTCGTTGATGCCCGCCTGATGGACGGCAGCCGCGTCAACATCATCGTGCCGCCGCTCGCGATCGACGGCCCGTCGATCTCGATCCGCAAATTTTCGAAAAAGACCATCACGCTCGACACGATGGCGCAGCAGGCCAACATCTCGCCGGAGATGGCGACGTTGCTCAAGGTCGCCGCGCGCTGCCATCTCAACATTCTGATTTCCGGCGGCACCGGCTCCGGCAAGACAACACTGCTCAACGCATTGTCGCGGCTGATCGACCCGGCCGAGCGGACAGTGACTATAGAGGACGCGGCCGAATTGCAGTTGCAGCAGCCGCACGTCGTGCGCCTGGAGACGCGTCCGCCGAATCTCGAAGGCAGCGGCGAGATAACGATGCGCGACCTGCTGCGCAACGCGCTGCGCATGCGTCCCGACCGCATCATCCTCGGCGAGATCCGCGGCGCCGAGGCGCTCGATGTGTTGCAGGCGATGAACACCGGTCATGACGGGTCGATGAGCACGATCCACGCCAATGCACCGCGCGAGGCGCTGACCCGGCTCGAAAATATGGTCGGCATGACCGGCATCAACCTGCCGTCAAAGGCCGTGCGCACCCAGATCGCCGCCGCTGTCCACCTGATCGCGCAAGTCAACCGCATGCGGGACGGCATTCGCCGCGTGACGCACATAATCGAAGTCGTCGGCATGGAGGGCGACGTCATCACCACCCAGGAGCTGTTCACGTTTCAGTTCCAAGGCGAAACGACCGACGGCAAACTGCGCGGGGTTTTCAAATCGAGCGGAATTCGCCCGTTTTTCCTGCCGCGCGTGGAGTATTACGGGCTCGACCGCGCCTTGCTCGAGATCGTCTGACGGTTCTGCCGAGTTGCGGCTGGAAAGGCGAAATTGACTATGGGTCTCCCGTTCGACCTCGAAGCATCGATAGCGATTGCTTGCGCCGCCTGCGCGGGGTTGATCCTTTTCGTCGTCGCATATGCGGTGACCGAAGGCGCCAGCTCTCGGCGCTTCAAGCGGCGTCTCGCCGGAGTGCGCGACAGAGCGCAGGGCGTGGTTTCGGTAGAAACGGTTGCCGCCCGATCGCTGGCCCGGCAGCAGAGTGCAACTCCGAAGATCGATCGCATCGCCCGGCAATGGTTGCCACGCCGCGATGTGCTCGCCTACCGTCTCGCCCGCACCGGACGAGCAATCAGCGTCGGCCAATACGCGATAGCCACGCTCGGCCTCGCCGTCCTGGCCGCAATCATCCTGGTTTGCACGACCCCGATCGGCATCGTCGCGAGCCTTCTTGTCGGGCTCATAATCGGCACAGCGCTGCCTCACATGGCCGTCGGCCGCATGGGAAAGCGCCGGGTGGCGGCCTTTATCAACCTGTTTCCCGAAGCAATCGACCTCATGGTCCGAGCCTTGCGGTCGGGTCTGCCGATCAGCGAAGCCATTGTCGGCGCGGGCCGCGAGATCGGGGACCCGGTTGGCAACGAACTGGGCCGCGTCGAGGCAGGCATGCGGATGGGCCGCGATCTCGACAGCCTGCTTTGGGATATCGCCAACCGCATCGACGTGCCGGAATTTCGCTTCTTCATAATCGCGCTCAGCGTACAGCGAGAAACCGGCGGCAATCTGGCCGAAACCCTCGCCAATCTCGCCGACGTACTTCGCCGGCGCCGGCAAATGCGTGCGAAGGTGCGCGCCATGTCGAGTGAAACCCGGGCGACCACGGCGATCCTGGCCGGCATGCCCGTCCTCGTGATCGTGATGCTCGCCCTTACCTCGCCGCACTACCTGGTGCCGCTTTACAGCGATGTACGCGGTTTTCTTCTCGACGGCCTGGCATTGCTGATGCTGGCCACTGGGATCGGCATTATGACAAAAATGGCGAAGTTCGAGATATGAGGAGCACTCGACTCCAGAATTTTCAAATAGCCGATTGGTTGCCGCCGGGGATCAGCCTCGAAGATGCCATCGTGATTGTTGCTTCGCTGGCCGCACTGGCAACGTTCTTAGCGATGTGGCAGGCCTTCCGGCCGAGCAGCGCGTTCGAGCGGCGTCTGGAGCAGATCGTCCACCGCAAGGAAACGCTGCGTCAGTCGGCGCTCGCGAACCGGCGCAGCCAACACCGCCGCACTCCCGTCGGATTGATGCGCGAAGCACTGGGGAGGCTGAATCTGCTGCGCTCGCGGCACAGCGCCGAAGCACGCCAGATGTTGGCTCGTGCCGGGATCCGGTCGCAGGACGCGATGATCAAGTACCCGTTCGCTCAGATCAGCCTGCCATTTGTTTTCGGCGCGGTGACCTTGACATACACCAATGTCCTGCTGCCTTCCCGATTCTCGTTACTGCCCGCAATGGCCGCGGTGCTGTTGGGGTTCTACTTTCCGAGGATCTACCTGAGGAATGCCGCCGACAAGCGCGCCAAGCAGCTCCAATTGGGATTGCCCGACGGGCTCGACCTAATGGTGATTTGCGCCGAAGCCGGGCTCAGCCTCGACGCCACCTTGGTCCGTGTTTCGCGCGAGCTCGGCAACACCTGGCCCGAACTGGCGGAGGAATTCGGCATCACCGCGGCTGAGCTGACCTTTCTGCCGGAGCGCCGAATGGCGTTCGACAATCTCAACGCCCTCACCGACTCGGACGGCATTCGGGGCGTCGTCAACACACTGCAGCAGACCGCCAAATTCGGAACGCCGCTGGCGCAGTCATTACGTGTCCTCGCCACCGAGATGCGCACGGCGCGAATGACCCGCGCCGAAGAAAAGGCGGCGCGTCTGCCTGCGCTGCTGACCAGCCCAATGATGATTTTTATCCTGCCGACGCTGTTCATCGTGCTGCTCGGCCCGGCCGCAATCAATGTAATGGATACTTTCTCCAGACACTAGTTTAGAGAACGGAAGGCCTGCGTGGTCCGGGCTAATGGACGGGCTTCAGTAATCGAGCAAGCTGAACGGTATCAATTCGGCCGTCCCAATATTCGATAAGCGCAGCGGTGTTGAGCGCCACCCATTGAAACACCACCCTCTCGTCGTCTGGCGAAAGGCGGCCGGCTATCACTCGCGGAGCCGGGCGCACGCTGACAACCGCGGTATTTGCTATGCTCATCTGATTGCCGTGGGTCATGTTGACTTTGACCCGTATATCGTGACGCGCGCTTCCGCGGGGGCTGACCCAGACGGTCATCGGCAATCCGGTTGTACTCGGGTAAAGGTTCGCCATTTCGAAAAGCTCGTCGACCAAGTCGGTCGTCTCGCCTTCCTGCCGCGCCTTCGACAGCCGATTTTTGCTGCTTCTTCTCCCTTTCATGGGCACCCACCATTACGCCGATGGCTAGCGGGAGCAAGCTCAGTTGTATTCAGATGGGATGGGCTATCGCCGGCCCGGCACAGTAATGCGAGCCAGCCGCTGCAAGTTAGCCGCGTGATCGGCATCTCACGAAGTTCTGGCGGGGCTGCCGGACAGGATTGCTTGGCTACGCGCTTCCGGCGGGAGCCCGCGAAGCGACTGGTAATAGGCAAGGTTGTGTTCGACCGAGGCGTCGTCGAGATCGATCCGGCCGAGGCGAGCGGCCTCCGCCGTGTTGCCGCTGAGGCCGTAAATCAGCGCCAAGGTCTGTCGCTCCTGGGCCGAGCCGGCCGGTGACATTGCGAGCGGCTGCAGCACGGCTATGGCATTCGAGTAATCGCCGCTGAGCGTGAGAGATAACGCGAGATTGACTGTCAGAGCGGGATCGCCCGGCACGCGGGCAAGCCCCTGGCGATAGTAACCTTGCGCCGTCCAATGATCGCCCGCCAGATCCCTCGTGACCCCGAGCAGTAGAAGCAGTTTCGGGTCGTCCGGGCTCTCCTCCATCGCCTTTGAAAGTGGCGACAAGGCCAATTGGGGCTTGCCGGTTTTTAAAAAAGCCTTGGTCAGGCCGATCTGAGCACCTTGGGTATTGCCGGGCCGAACAAGCGCTGAATTGTAGCTGACGATCGCCTCATTAACATTATCCATCTGGAGCAGCACATCACCGGCGGCGATCAGGGGAGCCGGGTCGAAAGGCGCCATTTCGGCCGCACGCCGATAGACACCGACGGCGTTGGGCAGATCGCCGCCTGACTGGGCGGCGGCGGCGATGCGCATCAGCATTGGATAGGTCGGCACCGGGCCGCCGCCATCCCGGCCATTGACGCTGAGGGGATCGAGATTGACCGGGGATTGCGCGCACCCTGCGAGGGCCAATCCAGCGATCAGCGAGACGAAGAGGGCCGGCAAAGGCATTTTCGAAATGCCGCGAGTCCTGGCTTTTGCTTGCTGCATAAGCTGCGTCGATACAATCCACCCCCGCGTTGCATTATGCGAAGGGCGTCAGTATCGCGTCCAGAATTTCTGAATTTCTCTGAAATCTGACGGCTTAATCTGCCGCCTGAACAAGCATCGCGAGCGAATCGCGTATCCAAACGAAGGCGGATTCTACTCGGCGGCCTCATCCTGGCCTTTGGCGGCAATCGCTTCTTCGATCGCCGCCAGCGCCGTCTCAGCCCGCGCGGCGTCGGGGCCGCCCGCCTGAGCCATGTCGGCGCGGCCGCCGCCACCTTTGCCGCCGAGCGCGGCGGCGCCGCGGCGGACCAGGTCGACCGCATCGAACCGGCCGGTCAGATCGGGGGTCACCCCGACGACGATCGCCGCCTTCCCGTCGGCTCGCGAAACGACGGCGACGACACCCGAACCGATGCGGCGCTTCAGATCGTCTGCCAGCGATTTGAGCTCCCGACCGGGGACACCGTCGACGACCCGGCCGTCGAACACGACGTCACCGAGGCGTTTCTCGGTGGGTGTGGCAGAGGGGCCGGCATTCGCCAACGCCCGGCGCGCCTCGGAGAGTTCGCGCTCTAGCCGCCGCCGTTCCTCGACCAGGTTGACGATACGCGCGGGTAGTTCGGCCGGGCTCGTGCGCAATGCCGCGGCCGCCTCGCGCAAAACCCCCTCCTCCTCGGCAAGATATGCCTCGGCCGCAGCGCCGGTCAGAGCTTCGATCCGGCGCACGCCCGAGGCGATCGCCGTCTCTCCAACGATCTTGAACAAGCCGATGTCACCGGTGCGCCCGACATGCGTGCCGCCGCACAGCTCGACCGAGAAGGGCCGCTTGTCGTCACTGGCGTCCCCCATCGCGACGACCCGCACCTCGTCGCCGTACTTCTCGCCGAACAGCGCCAGCGCGCCTTCGGCAACCGCGCGGTCCGGGGTCAACAATCGGGTGCGCACGGCGCTGTTGGCTCGGATGCGCTCGTTGACCTCGGCCTCAATCGCGCGGATGTCCGCCGGCGTCAGCGCCCTCGGGTGGCTGAAATCGAAGCGCAGCCGGTCGGGGGCAACGAGCGAGCCCTTCTGCGTCACATGCTCGCCGAGGCGCCGACGCAGCGCTTGATGCAGCAGATGAGTGACAGAGTGGTTTGCGCGCAGCAGCCGGCGGCGGGAGCCGTCCACCCGAAGTTCGATCGCCTCGCCGACGCGCAAGCCTCCATGGGTCAGGGTGCCGAGATGGACGTGCAGATCGCCGGCCTTCTTGACGGTGTCGCGCACCGCGATCTCGGCGCCATTGGAAGAGAAGATGACCCCGGTGTCGCC
>JAFASL010000091.1 GCA_019244535.1 Alphaproteobacteria bacterium | reverse complement strand
GGTGTTAGGCTCGGCCGTGAGCATGAATTTAACCCCGAGCGTGGCTGCCGTGGGCTTCGGCATACGCCCGCGTGTATTCGGCACCCAGCAGGAAAATCTGAGCCGAGTAATAGACCCACAACAGCATGATTGCCAGAGCACCAGCCGCTCCATAGCTCGATGCAGCGCTGCTACTTCCAATATAAAGCCCAATAAGAGACTTGCCGATAGTAAACAGGACCGCAGTGGCGACAGACCCGACCGCCACATCCCTCCAGGCGATCGGCTTATCGGGCAGTATCTTGTAGATCGCGGCAAAGAGCATCGAGATCAACACCAGCGACATCGTCCAATTCAGAAGGGACATCAGGAAACCGGCACCGGGAACCAGATCACAAATAGCCGCCCAATGCCGCCAGGCCGGCGCTTACCACCAAGGACACCAACATCAAGAAACCGAGCGTCACGATCAAGCCGAGGCTCAGGAGGCGGGCCCGAACCAGCGCGGCAAGCGCTGCTGATGGCGCCGCCCGCCAGATTGCGTTGAGCGCGGATTGGATCTCGGTCAGAGCGCCGGTCGCGGTCAGCAACAAGGTCCCCGCACCGATTATCGTCGCGAGTATCCCGGACCCTCGTAAACTCGCGCTCCGAATGGTAGATTGAAGAATTTCAGCGCTTTGGCGCCCGATCAGCCCACTCAGCTCAGCGACGATCGCACCTTGGGCGGCATCATGTCCAAAGACCAGCCCGGCAATCGCGATGACGATGAGCAGTAAAGGACCAATCGAGAACACTGTGTAGTAAGCGATTGCTGCACCGCGGGTGAGGTCCTCGTGCTCGATAAAGCCGGATACCGTAGCCTTGATCAGAAGCCATACCCTGGCGATCATGCGCTGTCCCGGCCTTGCCATCGCGAGGCTCAGGCCGGCTGCTTCCCTGCCGTCATACTGGCGGCAAGCGCTGACATGGCCCACGGTGAGCCCACATCGAGGCGAAATTCGCGCAGGAACCGGTGGTTCGAATCCGGCTTCCTCCAGCGGTGAGTGACACAAACTCGACATCGAACAGATTTCGTCGGCAGTAAGGGGGGCCCCATTGCGTCTTCTCGATGACCTTTTCTGGGTATTGGGCAGGCTGTTTGCCGATCGTCGTCGGCGCAGATTTGGCAACGCTCGGGATTAGGCTGCACCCCAGGGCGGCAACCGCTGCGCTGCGTAGAAAACGGCGACGATTTAGTGCTGTCATTTTTTCAGGCCTTTAAACGCGGTTGCCACACTCCGAGCATCCTTGTTGAGCCCGACGCCAGCGTCGCAATGTCCCCGCGCTGTGGCAACATGGGTCTGCGTAGCAGACGCGTTCGCGATTGCCGTCATACCTGAGGAAAAACTCAGTTTGCCTTGATGCCCACTAATTGATGAGCAAGGTCAGCCATCTGATACGGCTTGGAGATAAAAGCCATATCGTCGTCGGCGTCCACGCGATCGCGCGAATAGCCGGATGCCAAGAGAACACGAATACGCGGCCGCAACCGCCGAGCTTCTCGGGCGAGGGCGATCCCGTTCATGCCGTTCGGCATGACGATGTCTGTAAACAATATATCGATGGGCGTGCCTTGGTTCAGGATAGCGAGAGCTTCCGTCGCGTTTCTTGCCGTATGGACCTCGTAACCGAGTAGGCGCAGCGTCTCGGCTGCGATCGTGAGCACGTCCGGGTCATCCTCGGTTAGAAGTACCGACCCAAGCTTGTCGGCGGTATCCGCCCCTTCCGGAACCAATCCCGGTAGAAAGATCCTTACTGTTGTACCATGCCCAAGATCACTGTCGATTTCTAGCTGACCGCCGGATTGGCGTGCAAATCCGTAGATTTGGCTCAGACCCAAACCAGAACCCCGACCCGGTTCTTTGGTCGTGAAGAACGGCTCGACTGCTTTAGCTCTGATCTCGGGGGACATGCCCGACCCGTTATCGGACACCGCCAGCATCACAAAATGGCCAGCGGCGATGTCGCCGAGAGATGCAGCGCGAGTCTCGTCAATCTCACAGTTCCGAGTTTCGATCGTGATGATACCACCACTCTCCCCAATCGCATCTCGGGCGTTGACGATCAAGTTCAGTAAAGCTGACTGAAGCTGCGTTCGATCTACCTCGCAAAGCCAAAGCAGCGGAGACAGGTTGAGTCGAATTTCGGCGTTTTCTCCTGAAGCATGGCGGAGCAAAGATGCCAACGAGGTGATCAACTCATTCACATTAGCCTTTTCCGGCTGCACAGGATGTTGACGGGAGAATGCGAGAAGCTGCTGCGTCAGCCTTGCGCCCCTTGCGACGGCGCTTTCTGCCGTATCGAGTAGTTTGAGCGCACGCTGGTCCGTTATCAGGTGCTTGACCAAGGACAAACTGCCACCTACTGCCGTGAGCAGGTTATTAAAGTCGTGGGCCACACCTCCGGTTAGCTGGCCGACACTCTCCATCTTCTGAGCTTGGTAAAGCTGGTCACGCGCCTGCTCCAAAGCCCGGCGCTCGGTTGTATCGCGGGTGATCTTGGTGAACCCGATCAGCGTACCCTCCTCATCGCGGATCGGGTCGATGACGACACTGGCCCAAAATCGGGTTCCGTCTTTGCGAACCCGCCAACCCTCGCCCTCAAATCGTCCCTCGTTCCGCGCAATGGAAAGCACCCGTTCCGGGTCACCCGCCTCGCGTGCTTCCTGCGGGTAAAAGATCGAGAAATGCTTGCCGATCACTTCCTCGGCAGTATAGCCCTTGAGGTGTTCGGCCCCTGGGTTCCAGCTTTGGATGATGCCCTCCAAATCCAACGTGAACAGGGCGTAGTCGATGACGCTTCTGATCAGCAGACGGAAGCGCCTTTCGCTCTCCGCGAGCGCCTGTTGCGCCAAACGACGCTCCGTCATGTCTCTGCTGATCTTGGCGAAGCCGACGAGCTTGCCATTTGCGTCCCGAATCGCGTCGAGAACGGCCAATGCCCAAAAACGAGTGCCGTCCTTGCGGACGCGCCAGCCCTCATCCTCCCATCGACCGGTTTCTGCGGCGGTCTTGAGAGCTATCGCTGGCTTATCGGCCGCGCGGTCCTCGGGCGTAAAAAAATTGGAGAAATGCTGCCCGACGATTTCGTTTTCGGCATACCCCTTCAGGCGCTCAGCACCAGCATTCCAGCTGAGAACGTGCCCGTCGAGGTCGAGCATGTAGATCGCATAGTCCGTGACCGCTCGGACCAGCATCTCATAGCGAGCACTGCTCACCCTTGGCCTTGTGGCCC
>JAFASL010000060.1 GCA_019244535.1 Alphaproteobacteria bacterium | reverse complement strand
CTCTTCGGTGATATCGATAAAGGCGCGGCCAAATTCCTGATGCTCGCTCAAAGTCACCCGGCCGCCGAGCTGGGCGCACATCGTCTGCATGCCATAGCAGATGCCGAGCACCGGCACGCCGAGCCGAAACACGATCTCGGGCGCGCGCGGCGCGGCTGCCTCGGTCAGCGAGGCCGGCCCACCCGACAGAATGATCGCACGCGGCGCAAAATCGCGGACCCGATCGCCACCGATCGTAAAGGGCTGGATCTCGCAATAAACCCCGCTCTCGCGCACGCGGCGCGCGATCAGCTGCGTGACCTGGCTGCCGAAATCGAGGATCAGGATACGGTCGGACATAGTCTGCGCTCGAAGATCGCGACAAAGAAGCCGTCGGTGCCGTGCAGTGCGGGGGTCAGCCGGAGGTATTGCTCGCCGCCTGGCGAGGCGCCGCCGATCGTCGCGGCCCAGACCCGCGCAACCGGGAGCAGCGAGAAGCCGGGCTCGGCGGCAAGAAAGGCTTCGGCCTGCGCCTCGTCTTCCTCACGCAGCAGCGAGCAGGTCGCGTAGATGAGGCGCCCCCCGGGGCGCACGAGGCGCGCGGCGCTGCGCAGGATCTGCTGCTGGCGCTCGACGAGCTCGGCCAGGTCCTCGGGACGCATGCGCCATTTGGCGTCCGGGTTGCGGCGCCAGGTCCCGGTGCCGAGACAGGGCACATCGACGAAGACACGGTCAAAGCTGCCGGCGTGGCGCTTGACCCATTTGTCGCGCTCGCCGGACAGCGCGCGGCGCTCGACATTGGTGACACCGGCGCGGCGCAGGCGGCGCGCGGCGCGGTCGAGGCGATATTGCGAGACCTCGCAAGCGACGAGCTTGCCGCGATTGGCCATGCCGGCGGCCAATGCCAAGGTCTTGCCGCCCGCTCCGGCGCAGAAATCGACGACCCGCATGCCGGGCCGCGCATCGGCGAGCCGCGCGGCAAGCTGCGAGCTTTCGTCCTGGACCTCGACAAAGCCCTGCTCGAACGCGGCGAGAGTGCCGAGCGGCACCCGGCGATGCAGCCGCAACCCGAGTGGCGATAAGGGTGTGGGCTCCGCGGCGATCCCCTCAGCGGCGAGCATTCGACGCGCCGCCTCGCGGTCGGTCTTGAGCAGATTGACCCGCAGATCGGTCGGTGCGGGGCCGTTGAGGGCAGCCATCTCGCGTTCCAGGCCTTTGCCGAAAACCCGCTCGAGATAGGGCACGAGCCATTCCGGCAAATCATCGGCGACCGCCCGCGGCATTTCGGGATGGCGCAAGGTATGGCCGGCAAGACTATGCAGCAGCCGCTCCTCGCCGCGCGTCAGCCGCTTTGGGCGAAAGCGGTCGCCGTCGCAGCACGCCTCGATCGCATCGGGTCGCCAGCCTTCGATCAATTCGAGCCCGGCGAGAACGCGGGTCCGCGGATCGACCTCGACCGCGTGCTTGCCGATCCACCAGTCGAGCGAGGCGCGGTGGCGCAGCACCGCATAGACGTGGCCCGCGACATGCGCCCGGTCTTTCGCGCCAATATAGCGGCGGCGGCGGAAATAATCGGCCGCGACATCGTCGGCCGCCCGATCCCCGGTCTCAATTGCGGTCAGGATGTCGATTGCCGCCGCGACCTGCGCCCCGGGGGTCACTTGGTCGCCCGGCTTTTCGCCGTCGCCCCCGCGAAAGCGGGGGCCCAGGCGCGCTGCTGGAGATTGTCGCCCTGCGTTGCCGCCTTCGCGGGAACGACGGAAAGAGGAATCAACGGTCCTGCGGGTAATTGGGGGCTTCGCGCGTGACGGCGACGTCGTGCACGTGGCTTTCGCGCAGCCCCGCGCCGGTGATCCGCACAAAGGTGCAGTTCTTCTGCATGTCGCGGATCGTGCGGTTGCCGGTGTAGCCCATTGCCGCGCGCAGCCCGCCGATCAGCTGATGGACGATGTTGCCGACCGGGCCCTTATGAGGGACACGGCCCTCGACTCCCTCGGGCACGAGCTTCAGGGTGCTCGTCACCTCCTGCTGGAAATAGCGGTCGGCTGAGCCGCGCGCCATCGCCCCGATCGAGCCCATGCCGCGGTAATATTTGTAGCTGCGGCCCTGATAGAGGAAGACTTCGCCCGGGCTCTCGTCGGTCCCGGCGAACAATGAGCCGAGCATCGCGCAGTCGGCGCCGGCGGCGACCGCCTTGGCGAGATCGCCGGAGAGCTTGATGCCGCCATCGGAGATCACCGGCACCCCGGCCTTGCGGCATTCGGCGGCGGTGTCGACGATCGCGGTGAATTGCGGGACACCCACCCCCGCAACCATGCGCGTCGTGCAGATCGAGCCGGGACCGATGCCGACCTTGATCGCATCGGCCCCCACCTCGATCAGCGCGCGGGCACCCTCCGCGGTCGCGACATTGCCGCCGATAACCTGCGTGTAGTTCGACAGCCGGCGAACATCGCTCAAGGTCCGCAACACGCGGTCGGAATGGCCATGCGCTGTGTCGACGACCAGAACGTCGAGACCCGCGGCGAACAGCGCTTCGGCGCGCTCGATGCCCTCGCCGCCGGTGCCGGTTGCCGCGGCGACCCGCAGGCGGCCGTGCTCGTCCTTGCAGGCGGTCGGGTAGCGCTGCGCCTTTTCGATATCCTTGACGGTGATCAGGCCTACGCAGCGGTAGGCCTCGTCGACGACCAGCAACTTTTCGATGCGATGCTGGTGCAAGAGGCGCTTGGCGTCCTCGCGGGCAACGTTCTCGCGCACTGTGACGAGGCGCTCCCTGGTCATCAGCTCGGCGACCGGCTGGTGCGGGTCGTCGGCGAAGCGCACATCGCGGTTCGTCAGGATGCCCGCGAGACGGCCGGACCCGTGCTCGACGACTGGGATACCCGAGATCTTGTGGTCGGCCATCAACCGCAGCGCATCCGCGAGCGTCTCGTCGGGGTGGATCGTGACCGGGTTTACGACCATGCCGGCCTCGAATTTCTTGACCTTGCGCACTTCGTCGGCCTGCTGATCGACGCTCATGTTGCGGTGAATGACGCCGATGCCGCCGGCCTGCGCCATCGCAATCGCCAGCGCGCTTTCGGTCACCGTGTCCATCGCCGCGGAGACCAGCGGGATGCCGAGCTCGATCTCGCGGGTCAGGCGGGCGCGGGTGTCGGTCTCGCCGGGCATGATGGCGGACGCCGCCGGGACGAGCATCACGTCGTCAAAGGTAAGAGCTTGCCGAATTTCCATCGGCGCCTCCTTTCCGATGGCGGCGCACTATACACCACGACGCCGCCGCGAGAAGAAACAGGCGCTAGCCTATTCGGCCAGCGCCCATCATCAACATGGTAATCCCGCCCCTTCCC
>JAFASL010000059.1 GCA_019244535.1 Alphaproteobacteria bacterium | reverse complement strand
AACCGGGACACAACCGCTGTTGTAGGCACACTCCATGTCGATGCCGGTATCGCCGACAAACCAGACGACATCGCCGGGCTCGACCCCGCTCCGCTCGAGAGCAAGCGTGACGGGCGCGGGGTCGGGCTTGTCCACGGCTGCGTCACCTGCCCCGATGATGCTGCCGAACAGCGGAGACCATCCGATCCGTTCTGCCTCGCGCCGCAGCAGAGCGCCAGTCTTGTTGCTGACAACCCCAAGAAAAAAACCGTCGGCAGCGAGCCCGCGGAGCAACTCGACGCGGCCGGGCAACGGTGTCAGCTTTTCAAGATGGATACTCCGGAAAATATCGAGATAAATCCGGCGCGCCTCCTCCCATCGGTCGCCGAAATAAACCGGGAAGCTCTCACGCAGGCTAAGCCTGACCCGCTCCTTGGTCTCGCGCAACGACCATAACGGCCTTTCCATCTCGGCCATGACGGCGTTGAGCGCTTCGTGGATCGTCGTCCAGCTATCGATCAACGTGTTGTCCCAATCGAACAGGATCGCCCGCGGCCGGGCTAGATCCTGCGCTACCGGCGCGAGACCGATCGCGCTCATGCCGCTTCCGTCACATGCGCCAAGTAGCCTTCGCGCAATTTTCGAGCGAGGGGCCCGGGCATTCCGGTCCCTACCGGAGCGTCATCAATCCTGACCACCGGCAGCAGATCGACGGTCGTACTCGTCAGGAAAGCCTCGCTCGCTGCCTTTGCCTCTGCCACACTGAACGCGCGCTCAACGAAGCGGTAGCCGTCGCGGGCAATTATCTCCAGAACCGCAAGGCGGGTTACCCCGTTGAGAATGGCAGTGTCGGCGCGCCGGGTCATAACGGTGCGGTCGGCGGCCACGATCCAGGCGTTCGTCGAGGTTCCCTCTGTTACAAACCCTTCGCGATCGACCTGCCATGCCTCAAACGCCCCGGCATCCCTGGCCAGCTGCTTGCCCAGCACATTCGGCAGGAGGGCAATCGATTTGATGTCGCAACGCTGCCAGCGAATGTCCGGGATCGTTACTACGGCGATACCCCGTTCCGCGATCTGCGGGTCGGTACGTCTGGTGTGTCGCGAGGTCACGACGAGCACAGGTTGCGCCGCCTTTGGGAACGCATGCTCGCGACGAGCAGCACCGCGGGTGACCTGCAGATAAAGAATTCCTTCGCGGACACGGTTGCGGCGGATAGCCTCCCGCATGACGATCCGCAACGCGGAATTCGACATCGGCGCGGCGATCCGCAATTCGGAGAGGGACTTGGCCAGCCGGATGAGATGCGACTCTTCGTCAACCAGCCGTCCGCCGGTTACCGCCAGCACCTCGTAGACGCCATCGGCGAATTGATAGCCGCGATCCTCGATATGCACCGCCGCGGAGCGGTGCGGCAGATACTGCCCGTCGACGTAAGCGACACGCGACATTGGTGTTTATCCCCCGGGACGGCGCTCCCCCGGTTGGGACGCAAGGGTCAGGCGCCGATCTTCAGGGGACGATCGTTACCGAAAACACCGAGGGATTTCAACTTGCGGTGCAGGGCGGACCGCTCCATGCCGACAAAAGCCGCGGTGCGCGAGATGTTGCCGCCAAATCGGGTCACCTGCGCGAGCAGGTACTCCCGCTCGAACACCTCCCGCGCATCCCGCAATGGCAGCGTCATGATCTCGCTGCCCTTGTCCCATTTGACGACGGTCGGGGCGATGGCAGTGATTTCGTTCGGCAGCATATCGGCGCGCACCGGCTCGCGGGCGTCTCCGGGAGCCATGATCAAAAGCCAGTCTATGACGTTGCGCAGCTGCCGCACATTGCCGGGCCATGTGTAGGCCTGCAGCGCCGCGAGCGCGTCCTCGCCGAAATCGCGCGGGGTGAGCCGCGCCGCTTCCGATGCTCGGGCCATGAAATGGCGCGCCATCAATGGAATGTCTTCGCGCCGCTCGCGCAGCGGCGCCAGGCGAATCGGCACGACGCTCAACCGGTAGAACAGATCCTCGCGGAATCGCCCGGCGCTAATCTCGCCGCCGAGTTCCCGGTTCGAGGAGGCGACCACCCGGACATCCACCTCGACGCGGCTCGACCCCCCTACCCTCTCGAAAGTCTGCTCCTGCAGCGCGCGTACGATCTTGCCCTGCGTCTCGAGAGGCATGTCAGCCACCTCGTCGAGAAACAATGTGCCGCCATGCGCGCGCTCGAATGTCCCGACCTTGCGAGGCGCGCCGTCGATCCGGGTTTCGGTACCGAACAGCTCGATCTCGAGCCGTTCCGGCCGCATCGTCGCGCAATTGACCGGGACGAACGGTCCCTTCGCGCGCCGCGAGCGCGCATGCAGCAGGCGCCCGACCACTTCTTTGCCCGAGCCAGGCGGCCCGGTGACCAGGACCCGACTGCCGGTCGGCGCAACCCGTTCGATTTGCTGCCGCAGCTGGTTGGCGGCCGGTGAGACGCCGACGAGATCGAGATCGCCGCCGGCCCGCAGCCTCAACTCTTCGTTTTCGCGGCGCAGCTGTGCGGCCTCGATCGCGCGCTCGACAACCAGCAGCAAGCGGTCTGATTTGAAGGGTTTTTCGAGAAAATCATAGGCGCCCAGCTTGATTGCCTCAACGGCCGTTTCGATTGTTCCGTGCCCACTGATCATGACGACCGGCACCGACGGCATCTCGGCGCGCAACTGTTTAAGGATCTCGATCCCTTCGAGTCCGCCCCCTTGCAACCAGATGTCGAGGATAACGAGCGTGGGTTGCCGCGCTTGGATAGCAGCTAAGGTTTGCGCCGTGTCGGCAGCTTCGCGGGTGGCGTAGCCCTCGTCCTTGAGGACGCCTGCGATCAGCATGCGGATATCGGCTTCGTCGTCGACGATCAGGATGTCATGCGCCATGGCCGGCCGGGCTCAATTCCATGGGCTCGTCGATCACGTCCGTGGG
>JAFASL010000964.1 GCA_019244535.1 Alphaproteobacteria bacterium | reverse complement strand
GTAAGCAAACCAGTCCTCGATCGCGCCGCCAAAGGCCGGGCCCCAGAAGACCTCCGCGACCTTCTCGCCGACCCCGATGATCAGCCCGCCGACAATCGCGCCCGGCACCGACGTGAAGCCGCCGAGGATCAGCACCGGCAGCGCCTTCAGCGCCACCAGCGAGATCGAGAACTGCACGCCGAGATTGCTGCCCCACATGATCCCGGCAACGAGGCCGACGACACCGGCGACGGACCACACGATGACCCAGATCGAGCGGAGCGGGATGCCGACCGATTGCGCTGCCTGGTGGTCGTCTGCAACGGCGCGTAATGCGCGCCCGACCGCGGTGTACTGGAAGAAGAGGGCGAGCGCGGCGACCAGCGAGCCGGCGACCACGGCGGCGACCAGGTCGAACTCATTGATGAGTACCCCGCCAATGATCAGCGGCGCCTTCGGGATGCCGATGTCGAGCGGATGCACATCGCCGCCCCAGACCAGCTGGCCAAAGCCATCGAGGAAAAACGCGAGGCCAATCGTCGCCATGAACAGGATGATCTGCTCCTGATTGACGAGCGGCCGCAGCATCAGCCGTTCGATCGCGACGGCGAGCAGGACCATCACCACGACTGCGATGATGAAGGCGCCCCAGATCGGCGCGCCGTGCTCGATCACCCCGACAAAGGTCAGCGCGGCGAACAGCACCATCGTGCCCTGCGCGAAGTTGAATACGCCGGACGCCTTGTAGATCAGCACAAAGCCGAGCGCGACGAGCGAGTACATAATCCCGCTCAGCAGCCCGCCGATGACGACTTCGAGCACGAATTCCGGATTGTCCGCCATATTGGCGAACGGGGTGAGGAAGATCGCCGCGAGGAAATTCATCCCATCAAGCCTCGCCAAGATACGCGGCGATGACTTCGGGGTCGGTGCGGACTTTGTCGGGCGGCCCGTCGGCGATCTTGCGGCCGTAATCGAGCACGACGACGCGGTCGGAGATGTCCATCACGACACTCATGTCGTGCTCGATCAGCGCGATTGTCGTGCCGAACTCGTCATTCACGTCGAGGATGAAGCGGCACATGTCCTCCTTCTCCTCGACATTCATGCCGGCCATCGGCTCGTCGAGCAAAAGGAGCTCGGGTTCCATCGCCAAGGCGCGGCCGAGCTCCACCCGCTTTTGCAGCCCATAGGGCAGTTGCCCGACCAGGGTCTTGCGGATCGCCTGGATTTCGAGAAAGTCGATGATGCGCTCGACCCGCGCGCGGTGCGCCAGCTCCTCCTGCTCGGCCGGGCCGAAATGGATCGCCTGCCAAAGGAAATTGCGGCGCATCTGCAACAGGCGCCCGGTCATGATGTTGTCGAGCGTCGTCATTCCTTTGAACAGCGCGACATTCTGAAAGGTGCGGGCGATGCCCTGGGCGGCGGCGTGATAGGGGCGCATGCGCCGACGGATCTGGCCCTTCCAGGTGATCGTGCCGCCTTGCGGGTGATAGAACCCGTTGATGACGTTGAGCATCGAGGTCTTGCCGGCGCCGTTTGGGCCGATCATCGCCAGGATCTCGTGGCGCCGGATTTCGAAGCTGATCCCGTTCAGCGCAGTGACGCCGCCAAAGGCGAGGGTGATGCGATCGGCGGTCAGGATTGGCTCGCCGATCTGTTTCTGCATCGTCATTCCGGGATGCCCCTCAGGGGCAGACCCGGAATCCAAGAACACCGACGCCGGCTGGACTCTCACAGGCCTGTGTTCATGGATTCAGGGTTCGCTGGCTTCGCCCGCGCCCCGGAATGACGGTTGGAGGGAAACCTTTTCAACCGAGCCTCAGCCGGCCTTCTTGAAAGGAGGAGGCTGTGTTGCCGGCAGGTCCGTCTCTACGTCACGGATCGCCAGCTCGGCGCGCATTTCGCCCCTGCGCCCGTCCTCGAATGTGATTTCGGTCGCGATCCGACCCGTCGCATTGCCGGAATAAAGCGCCTCGACGAGCGGTTCGTAGCGCTCGGCAATGATCCGCCGCCGCACCTTGCGGGTGCGCGTGAGCTCGCCGTCATCGGCGTCGAGCTCCTTGTGCAGGATCAGAAACCGGCGGATCTGCGAGGGGGAGAGGGTGGGCTCGGCCGCGAGGTCTTGATTTACGCGGTCAATGCAGCCTTGCACGAGGTCATAGACCGCCTGCTCCGACGCCAGCTCCTGGTAGGAAGCATAGGCAAGGTTGCGCCGCTCCGCCCAATCGCCGACAGCTTCGAGGTCGATATTGACAAAGGCAGTGACAAAGTCGCGGCCGTCGCCGAACACCACTGCCTCCTTGATGTAGGGAAAGAATTTGAGCTTGTTCTCGATGAATTTCGGGACGAACAGCGCGCCCCCTCGAAGCCGCCCGACATCCCTGGCGCGGTCGAGGATCTTGAGTTGCCCGTCCGCGTCGAAAAATCCGGAATCTCCGGTATGGACCCAGCCGTCCGGGCGCTTTGCAGCGGCCGTCGCCTCGGGGTTCTTGTAATAGCACTGGAAGGCGCCCGGGCTCTTGAACAACACCTCCCCATCCTCGGCGATGCGGATTTCTACGCCTTCGATCGGCCCGCCTGCAGTGTCCGGCTTCACCGCTCCATTGCGCTGGATGCACAGAAACACCGAGCTTTCGGTCATACCGTAAAGCTGCTTCAGATTGATCCCGAGCGAACGGTAAAAGATGAAAAGATCGGGCCCGATCGCCTCGCCTGCCGTATACGCAACCCGGATGCGGCTGAAACCCAGAGTGTTTTTCAGCGGTCCGTAGACCATCAGCTCGCCGAGCCGGTAGAGGATACGGTGCGCCACCGGCACCCGCTCCCGGTCGAGAAGCTTTGGTCCGACGCGCCGGGCGAAATCGACAAAGAAATGGAAGAGGCGGCGCTTCATCCAGCCGGCGTCTTCCATGCGGATCATCACCTGGGTCAGGATGCTCTCGAAAATCCGCGGCGGCGCAAAGAAATAAGTCGGCCCGAGCTCGCGCAGATCGAGCATCACCGTCGCTTGCGATTCCGGGCACGAAGCGCAGAACCCCGCGCAATAGGCCTGGACGTAGGAGAAAATGTGCTCGCCGATCCATGCCATCGGCAGATAGGCGAGCACCTCCTCGCGATCGGTCAGGCCTTCGAACGCAATCGCGGTTGTGGCGCAGCTGATGATGTTGTCGAATGTAAGGACCACACCCTTGGGTTGCCCGGTCGTCCCTGAAGTGTAGAGGATGATCGCGGTGTCGCTGCCTCGCCCTTTGGCGATCTCACCGCGAAAAAATCCCGGGTCGTTGCCGGCGAATTCGCGGCCGCGCTGTTGCACGTTGGCGTAACTCTCGAGCCAGGGCTGGCCATAGTGCCGCATTCCGCGTGGATCGGAGAAGATCACCCGTTCGAGCAGCGGACAGCGCGCTTTGATCTCGGCCAGCTTGTCGACCTGCTCCTGGTCCTCCGCTACCGCGAAGCGGACCTCCGCATGGTCGAGCACAAAAGCCATCTCCTCGGCGATCGAATCCTGATAGATCGGAACCGGTACCCCGCCCAGCGACTGCGTCGCGGCGATCGCCCAATAGAGCCGCGGCCGGTTGTCGCCAATGATCGCGAGCTTGTCGCCGCGCCGGAACCCGAGGGCTGCCAGCCCGCAGGCCAGCGCCCCGACCTCGGCGGCGACCTCGGCCCAGCTCCAGCTCTGCCAGATCCCGTAATCCTTCTCGCGGTTGGCCGGCCGCACCGGCCGCACCCGTGCGTGTTCGAGCAGCAGTTTCGGAAACGTGTCACGCGCCGCGCCGGGCGTTGTGGCGGTGGTCGTCTCCCGATCCCGCGCGGGCGCAAGGACGTCTACGGTCATCGTTGCTCCTGGGCCGCCATCCGGATCTCAAGCCGCCGCGCCGGTCAATTCATAGCCAGCGCTCGCGGAATCCGCCAGGGGGTCAGGAACATCGCCGAGGGTTTCAGGCAATCGCGCCGCGGCAGCTCGCGTATCCCAAAGACAATACCTTCGTGCTGCGCGCGGCTGATGCTCGTGTAGGTCCTGAAGAGCCGGTCCCAAATCGAAAGGACCGCGCCGTAATTGCTGTTCGCTTCCTCGAACACGACCGAATGGTGGATGCGGTGCATGTCGGTAGTGACGAGCACCGGCCGTAGCAACCGTTCCAGCCACTCGGGGAGCCTGATATTGCCATGCTGAAGAGCCGCGGTGCTGAAGACAGCCAGGGCATGGATGCCGACTATCATCACGGGGATACCGAGCGCGAGCACCGCGAGCCAATAAGTGACAGAGGTGAACAGAATTTCGAGCGGATGGTGCCGCACCGCCGTCGTGACGTCCACATCCGGGTCCGAGTGATGCAGAGCGTGAAGCCGCCACAACAATGGCACCGAATGTTCGAGGCGATGGACAAGGTATTGCAGGAGATCGAGCAGCAGAAACCCTGCCAACAGGCTCAGGCCGGTATCGCCGATCGGCCAGGACGGGAGCTCGAAACCCGACAGCGACGATAACGTCTGCCTGACCGTGGAATCCGGGGCGGCGAAAACGCCTCCGATAAGCAGGTTGGCGACCCAGAACCCGAGATTGCCGAGCCTACGCCGCAAGGCAGGGAACTCCCTGCGCCGCCGCGGCAGGCAGACCTCCCACAAGGCAGTGAAGAGGAGGCTGACTATAATGACGACGAGACTAGCCAATCCCTCCTCTCGGGCGAGCCCGCTTCCGCTCGTTACGGCCGTGTCGCGTGGGTTGTCAAGTGGTCTTGCGCCGGCGTCGACGGATCACCGCCAATCCCGCCAAGCCACTGCCGAGGAGTGCGAGGGTCGCCGGCTCGGGGGCCGCGGTTGGCACGGGGGCAGATAGGAGCACACTAGCGTCGAATGCGATGGCAAGATCCGCATTGACCGCCGCAAGTAGATTACCGGCGTTGTTTTCGAAGCTTGCGTCTAAGAAAGACGCGATCGGATCGATCCCGTCGAACAGGCCGTGCACCGGGTCAAATTCAAACCCTGAGTTGGCAGGGATAAAGCCGGGACCGGCAGGTGGAAACGCGGTCAAATCAGAGGTGATCAGAAGCGGGATTCCCAAGTCGAATTCCAAGGCGCTCGCCATGACGTTTAGCGAGGAGGTCATCCCGAGAGCAGCGAGTTGGTCGGTCTGCGCACTGCCCGTCCCGAGAAAATCACCGATGATATCGGTCGTGACCGCGGTGCCGCCGGCGCCACGAATCTGAAGCACCGCCGGTACGTCCCGCACCAGGCTTCCGCTGGCATTGGCAACGGCGATTGTCAGGTTAATATCGCCGACATCTTGGTTGAGCGCAAAAGTCGGTGTGGTTCGCGGCTGAAAATCGAAGGTAAGGTTGACTGTCGCTGGGGTAGTCGTCGTAGGGGAGGTCGTCGCGGAAAAGAAGGAATTCGCGCCTGAATTTGTTGGTAACGGTTGTCCTTGCCCGGCGATGAAGCCGAGTTGGGCGGGAAGGCTTGTATAGGGCATCGGCGAGCCATTGAGTGGCTGGCCGGGTTGGTAGAAAAAGCCGTTTTGCTTGCCCGCGTCGAAGACAGTTCCCGGTGGCGTGCTGAAATTGCCGGTGCGGATCGAGGCGGGTGTTTCGCCCAAGATCGCCGCAGCTTGTAAAACGAGCTGGTTAACCGTAGGAAGCTTGGGGATCAGCGAGTTGCAGA
>JAFASL010000919.1 GCA_019244535.1 Alphaproteobacteria bacterium | reverse complement strand
ATGTCAAAATTTGGGAAAACCGCTCGCCGCCCGAAATGGGTCTTCGCGGCAACATGACAGAGTGTCGGGCGAAAGGCGCGTGATGAGCCCGGACATGATCCGCTTTGGCCGGGCGATCTGCGGCGATCTGGAGCAAGGCGAGCGCCGCGAATGGTGGCTCGCCAATGGGCGTGGCGGCTACGCGGCCGGCACGATCGCCGGCACTTTGACGCGGCGTTATCATGGGCTGCTGATTGCGCCGCTGGTCCCGCCACTCGGACGCCGGTTGGTGTGGGCCAAAGCCGACGCCGAGCTAGTCGACGGCGAGCGCAGGTGGCCGCTCTTCTCCAACCGCTGGAGCGGCGGGTCGATCAGCCCGGCCGGCCATGTCCATATCGAAACCTTTCATCTCGACGGCGGTATTCCGGTCTGGCTGTTTGCCATAGGGTTGATTCGAATAGAGGCTCGGATCTGGCTCGAACCAGGGGCTGATACGAGCTACGTAGCGTGGCGACTCCTATCCGATGGCGGGCTATTTGTGCGGAAGGTGTCGCTTTGTGTCCGGCTTATGGTCAATGACCGTGACCATCATGGCCAGACGACAACGGAAGGGTTCACCCCGGTGCTGGAGCCCGAGGCGCAAAGAGCAGGTTTGTGTGTGGGACGGCCCGACTTTGCATTGACCTTGCGCGCCTGCGGTGGCGTCATCACGCCGGCCCGGCAATGGATCGAAAATTTTGACCTGAAGGCGGAGCGCCAGCGCGGTCTGTCAGACCGGGACAATCATTTGGAGGTTGGCGAGGCGCGACTCGATCTGATCCCGGGACAATGGGTCGGCGTTGTCGGCGCGCTGGACGGCGAGCCGTCTGCGGATTTGCAATCAGCGCTAACCCGCCGGCGGAATTGGCAGCAGGGCATTCTCGACCGCGCCGCTCAACACGTTCCGGAGATGGCGGCGCCGCCAGACTGGATCGCACAGCTGCTGCTCGCTGCGGACAGCTTCATTTTTGCCAGGCCTCTGGCTAGCCGTCCTCACGGAAAATCGGTGATCGCCGGCTATCCATGGTTTGGCGACTGGGGCCGCGACACGATGATAGCTCTGCCGGGGCTGACTTTGGCGACTGGCCGGCAGGATTGGGCGCGCGAGATCCTGCTGACCTTCGCGCGGTTCGTCGATCGTGGCATGCTGCCCAATGTCTTTCCGGGCGACGGCGCGACCCCCGAATACAACACTGCCGATGCCGGTTTGTGGTTTTTTGAGGCCTGGCGGGCTTATGTCGAGGCGAGCGGAGACCACCAGGGCCTCGCCGAGGTCTTTCCGATCCTTGCCGAAATGGTTGAATGGCACCTGAAGGGTACCCGCTACAGCATCCAGGTGGATCCCGATGACGGATTGCTCCGTGCCGGCGAACCCGGCGTGCAGCTGACCTGGATGGATGCAAGAGTCGGCGATTGGGTCGTCACGCCGCGCATCGGCAAACCGGTCGAGATCAATGCGCTATGGTACAATGCGCTCTGCATCATCGCTGATTTCGCCGAGACGCTCGGGCGGCCGGCGGATGCCTACCGCGACCGTGCCGAGCAGACACGCGTCAGTTTCGCGCGTTTTGCCGACAAGCACAGCGGCGGGCTCTACGATGTTATCGACGGACCGGCAGGCAATGATGACTCGATCCGGCCGAACCAGATCTTGGCGGTAAGCCTGCCGCATTCCCCGCTCGCGCCGGATCAGCAAAAGCGCGTCGTGGCGCTATGCGGCGAGCAATTATTGACCTCTTACGGGCTGCGTTCGCTCGCCGCCGGCCACCCCGACTACCAGCCGCATTATGCCGGCGACGTACGCCACCGCGATGGCGCCTATCATCAGGGTGCGGTATGGCCCTGGCTGCTCGGCCATTTCGCGCTCGCCGAATACCGCGTGCACGGTGATGCCGATTTGGCGTTGCAGCGCCTCGCCGCGATGCGTGGTCACCTGTTCGATGCTGGGCTGGGCACAATCAGCGAGATCTTCGAACCAGAGCCGCCACATGTTCCTGCCGGCGCGCCCTCACAGGCCTGGTCGGTCGCTTGTGTGATCGAGGCGTGGTGGCGTCTTCAATGCGCGCTCGGCGCATCAAGACGCTAACCGAACAAAATTTGACCGAGCGGCAAGGGTAATTAAGTTACAAAGCCCTCGACTGGGAGATCGTCCGATGAACCACAATCCGATCGCTGACACGGTCCAGTTTCTGCTGCAGCCGGGCTGGACCACGGTCGCCTTTTGGCTGCTCCTCCTCGGCAGCGTAGCGATCGCGCTCTATGTCTATCGTGCAATACCGTCGCAGCGGACGATCGAGCATGTCGGAAACTGGTTGTTTCGGTTGCTGATCGGCTGCATGTGGTGGCAGCAGACCTTGTGGAAATTGCCGCCATTTTATACCGATCACCCCGAGCAGCCGTTCGGCGAAACCGGCCTCGCCTACTGGATGACCGTTATGGGGAGATCCGCAGCGATCCCATTGCAGGGAGATTTCGTCAACCATATCGTATTGCCCCACTTCTACCTGTTCGCTCCCGTGGTCTACGCTCTGGAGGTGTTGACTGCCGTATCCCTGATATTGGGAATTTTCGTGCGCTTCTGGGGAATCATCGGCGCGCTGCAGATTCTTAATCTATGGCTCGGGCTCTATAACGCCGAGGGAGAATGGCCCTGGACCTATTTCTTTCTGTTGGTGCTCCAGCTGATCTTCGCTCTACACCATTACGGCCGCAGCCTCGGTATCGATGCCTTGCTCGTCGAGCGATGGAAGGGGAGCCGAGGCCTCATCGGGATCCTGGTAGCCGAAGCCACTTGAGGGACCTCAGCCGATGGCAATAGGCTTGCGCAGCACATTGCACACCGCCGAGGGGGTGCGCCTCGATGAAATCCGGCAAGGCAGGCACTGGCGGCGGTGGGGACCGTATCTCAGCGAGCGCCAATGGGGCACGGTGCGCGAGGATTACAGCGAGCATGGCAACGCCTGGGAATATTTCTCACACGATCAGGCGCGCAGCCGCGCCTATCGCTGGGGCGAGGACGGTATCGGCGGTTTTGGCGAGGAGCACCTGTTTCTATGCCTGGCGCTCGCGCTGTGGAATGGCCGCGACCCGATCCTCAAAGAGCGGCTATTCGGGCTGACCAATTCCGAAGGCAATCACGGCGAAGACGTCAAGGAGCTGTATTATTACCTCGACGGCACGCCGACGCATTCGTACATGCGGATGCTCTACAAATATCCGCAAGCCGCGTTTCCCTATGAACAGCTGGTCGAAGAGAACCGGCGGCGAGGCAAGGCCGAGCCGGAATTCGAACTGATCGACACCGGCGTCTTTGCCAATAACCGGTATTTCGATGTCGAAATCGAATACGCCAAGGCGGATGTCGACGACATCCTGATGCAGGTGACGGTCTACAATCGCGCCGCTGAGGCGGCTGAATTGCACATCCTGCCGCAACTCTGGGCGCGCAACACCTGGTCATGGAAAACGGACTCGATGCGGCCTCAGCTGGTCGCCCGCGACGACGCGTCGATTTCAGTCGATCATCCCAAGCTGCCACCGATGCACGTCATCTGCGAGGGCCGGCCCGAGTTTCTGTTTTGTCAGAACGAGACAAACCTGACGCGTATATTTGGGATCGAGGCTCCCGGACATCACTTCAAGGATGGCATCAACGATTACGTCGTAAAGGGTAACATCGATGCGGTCAGACCGGATCTCCGCGGCACCAAGGCCGCGGCTCACTACCGGCTGGAGCTAACTGCTTGCGGAAGCAGCCGGGTACGCCTCTGGATGGGCCCCACCGATCACGCCTGCAATCTCGATGATTTCGATGATGTGTTGACGCAGCGCCGGGCCGAGGCCGATGAATTTTACGACGCATTGCAGCAAGGTACCGCTGACGCTGATGTAAGATTGGTGCAGCGGCAGGCGCTTGCCGGCCTCCTATGGACGAAGCAATTCTACTACTTCGACATTCCAGAGTGGCTGCAGGGCGATCCGCTGCAACCGCCGCCGCCGGCCTCGCGCCAGCATGGCCGCAATGCGGACTGGCCGCACTTGAACAATGCCGATATCGTGCTGGTGCCGGACAAGTGGGAGTACCCGTGGTACGCGGCGTGGGATCTGGCGTTCCATGCCGTCACAATGGCGCTGATCGACCCGGCCTTTGCAAAGAACCAGCTGCTGCTGCTGACCCGCGACTGGTACATGCATCCAAACGGGCAGTTGCCGGCCTATGAATGGGCATTCGGCGACGTCAATCCGCCCGTGCACGCCTGGGCCGCGTGGCGTGTCTATGAGATAGACCGGGAGCATCATGGCGGCAAAGGCGACCGCGACTTTCTAGAGCGCGTCTTTCACAAACTGATGCTCAACTTCACTTGGTGGGTAAACCGCAAGGATGTCGAGGGCAGAAATATCTTTCAGGGCGGATTTCTCGGGCTCGACAATATTGGGATTTTCGACCGGAATGCCAAATTGCCCAATGGCGGCTACATCAACCAGGCCGACGGCACCGCCTGGATGGCGATGTACACGCTGAACCTAATGCGCATCGCCCTCGAACTTGCGCTCACCGACCACGTCTACGAAGATATCGCCTCCAAATTCTTCGAACATTTCCTCTATATCGCCGAAGCAATGACCAATATCGGCGGGCTCGGCATCGGCTTGTGGGATGAGGAGGACGAATTTTATTACGACGTACTGCATCTGCCGGGCGGGGAGCGGATCCCGTTGCGGCTGCGCTCTCTGGTCGGCTTAATCCCGCTATTCGCCGTCGAGGTGCTCGACAGCGCGGCACTGCAGAAGCTGCCTCGGTTCAACGCCCGCACGCAGTGGTTTCTCGAACACCGCCCGCATCTTGCACGCCTCGTCTCGCGCTGGCACGACGCCAACGGCGACCGCCATCTGCTCTCGCTGCTGCGCGGCCACCGCATGAAGCGCCTGCTCAACCGGATGCTCGACGAGGTGGCGTTTTTGTCGGATTTCGGGGTCCGTTCATTGTCCAGATTTTATGAAGCACACCCTTATGTATTCGAACGCGGCGGCAACCGTTTCGAGGTCGGCTACGTTCCTGGGGACTCGACGACCGCGACATTTGGCGGCAACTCGAATTGGCGGGGACCGGTTTGGATGCCGGTCAATTTTTTGATCATCGAGTCGCTCCAGCGGTTCCATTCCTATTACGGCGAGGACTTCACAGTCGAATGCCCGGTCGGGTCCGGAAAGATGCTCCATTTGGGTGAGGTGGCGGCCGAACTGGCGCACCGGTTGTGTAAAATTTTTCTGCGTGGAGAGGACGGACAGCGGCCGGTTTTTGGCGCCTCTCCGATCGAGCAGAAGGATCCACATTTCCGCGACAAGATTTTGTTCTATGAGTATTTTCATGGCGATACGGGCCGCGGCCTGGGAGCGTCGCATCAGACCGGCTGGACCGCGCTGGTCGCGTGTCTGCTGCAGTTTTACCTCAAGGGCGGAGTGGCCCAAACCCCAGCGGCGGCGCCGATCACGGAGCCAGCGGTGGCCGGCGGGTGATAGCGTAGCACTGAATGCGTACCAAAAACGCGACCGGTCCGGCTGATCATCGGGTATCGCGAGGCCCCGGAAGAGCCGGCCTGGGAGCCGAGGGGCAGGCCGGGTTCGAGATGGCGAATTTGCGGCCAGAGCGCACCGGGCTACCCTTCGTGGTGTTCATCTCGCAAAAGGGTGGCGCGAGGCATGATGTCCGGGTCAAAGTCGCCCGCGCACCAAAAGTCCGCCCCTCGGAGATGGTCACTGTCGCTCTCCGCCCTTCAGTTCGTGTGATACGAGGCAGGCTCGATCCACGCGATCTGGATCTTCTGCGCCATTGGCTCGAAATCAATGAGCAAGTAATTGTCGACTATTGGAACGGCGATATCGAATACACCGAAGACGCGCTGAGCGCGCTCAGGCAGATTGAGCACTGAACGGGCGGGTCACAGAATTCGAGTGGTGGCTAGCTGAGCGGAATCTAGCTCCAAGTAACCTTGCATTGCATTGCGGTTACGCCGCCAGCCGGTGTCTCCGGATCAGCGTTAGGATTTCGGTCGCGGCTTTGGGGATATTGGTGCCGGGGCCGTAGATCGCGCTGACCCCGGCCCGCTTCAGAAAATCGTAGTCCTTGGGTGGGATGACGCCGCCGCAGATCACGAGGATGTCGCTG
>JAFASL010000855.1 GCA_019244535.1 Alphaproteobacteria bacterium | reverse complement strand
AGCGGGTCTATATCGAGATCGCCGAACGCTGCCGGCGGTTCGGACCCGTGCTCGATTTGTTTCGTTGCAGCTTCGGTCTTATGCGTCATTCGTGGCGCAACCGTCGGCAGCGCGACTACTCAACAACAGCCGGCGTCGCCTTGGCTTCGCCGAGCCCCCATTCGTCAAGAATGTGCTGGTAAGTGCCGTTCGCCGCCAACACAGTCAGTGCCGCTTCGACCGCCCGCGCCAGTTGCCTGTTCTCTTTCTTCACCGCGATCCCGGCCTCGACCGAGGCGCCGGGGACCGGGCCGCCGGGGGCCGGCTCCAATTTGCCATCGGAGTGCTTCGAGGCGACGATCGCGGTGGCAAGGCTGACGCCCGCGGCATCGGCGCGGCCGGTCTCGACCGCCAACACCTGCGGGCCCTTGCCGTCAAAGGTCATCAGTTCGATTTTCGGCTTGCCAGCGGCTTGACACTCTGCCGTCTTCTTTTCCCACACCAGCACCGGCTGGGTGCCCTTCTCGACCGCGATCGAATGGCCGCACGCATCAGTATTACTGATGTGGCTCGGATTGCCCTTGCGCACGATCAGACCATTCGCCAGCACCGTGTAGCGCACAAACGAGACCTGCTTCAGCCGCTGGTCGAGGATGCCCATTACCGACATGCCAACGTCAACCCGCCCACCGCTGACCGCCGGGATGATGGAGGCAAAGGCGAGCCGCTGGATCTCCGGCTTGAGGCCCAGCGTATCGGCGATGGCCCGGAACATCTCGACATCGAGGCCGACCTGCTGGCCTTTTTCATCCAGAAAGTTGTATGGCTCGAAATCGAGCGGCATCGCGGCGACGAGGACGCCTTTCTGCAGGATCTCTTCGGGCAGCAGCTTGCGCGCGGCCTCGTCCACCGCCAATGCCGGTAACGCCGGGGCGAGCAGAATCAACAGCGCACCGATTGGCGCGCGTGCTTTGCACAGAGTCCGAAACGCCAACGCGATCATCGTTGCTGCCTTTTCGCGCTTAGAAAGAGAGGACGCGGCGCGGGTTGTCGACCAGAACCTGCTCGAGCTCGGCCGCGCCGAAGCCTTTTTTCTTCAGCCGCGGCACAAAGCTGTCGAACAGCCAGCCGAGCGGCACGCGTGTGTTTTCCTGATCCGGTTCCTCGGCAGTGATCGGCCCGCGCCCATGGCTGAAGAAGCGATCATAGGAAAACACGATGTTGCCGAGATAGTCGCGTTCAGCCAGCCGGCAGATCAGCACCGCCAGCTGCTCGTCGAGTTCCTCGACACTGTCGTGCATCCATGGGATGCCGACGTGGTCGACCTGCAGCATGGCCCCGCGTTCGCAGAGAGCTTCCAGCTGGGCGAACTCCGGAAAGATGAAGACGTGCCCCATCATGACCCTGCTTGGATCGGCGCCTTCTTCCTCCAATATGTCAAGCATCTCGATCCCGGGGTTGGTGACTTTATAATCGACCGGTTGCGTGTGGGTCCCCAGCCCGCATCCGGTGTTCCGCTGCGCGCGCGCCGCAGCGCGGATGACACGGTCCTCGCAAGGACCGATGCGCCGTCCATTGGGCCCGAGTGGCGTCGGCCCCGGACCCATCCCGCCCGTTGCCACCTTGATGATACCGGCGCGGTAGGGCGTGAGCCGGTTGTCGTAGACCATGCCTTCGGTCAGATCGCGCACCATCATCTCGGCGATGTAGTCGACCGATTTGCGCCGCCAGTAAAAGCCGATCCCCATGCCCTCGGCATAAAAACCGGTGGCGGCGATAATGTGAGCGCCGCTGCGCCGGCTGACCGCCGCCAGGAGCTCTGGATGCCGCCCGATATCCGGCGGGGTCAGGTCGACGATGGTTCCGATGCCGTATTCGGCGACCATGATACGGGCGGCCTGGCCGACTTCTTCCGCGACCTCGTCCAGATCCCACACATTTCGATGGTCAAACTCGCAGCCCTGATAAGCATAGCGGATGTGCTCGTGCGTCAGCGTCACTCCGATCTCTCCCGGCGCGATGTCACCCAGCACGGTTCGTATCACGGCCATTTGAAAAGCTCCTTCGCTCCGTCGGGCGGCCCAGAATTCGTACAGCGCGAACATTATCATTCTGCGGCCCCGTTGACAGGAGGCTGTGATCCAAGCGACGCGGCTATCCCAGTTCATCACGTCGCCGGACAGGTCGAAAAAGGCCCGGCGCACCGCCGCGGCCCTACGCTCTATGATCCGGCCTAAAACTGAATCCGGCTCTCGGACCGCTCCTTGGGCTTGGCGTCCATTCGGCCGGCTCAAGTAAGCTATCGCTGCGGCGCCCGTGGATTTTTGGGTGAGAAGTCGCCATAGCGTGCAACATTGGAGTTATTGTCGCGAGGCGCGCTGGATGGGAAATTGATGTTGGGCCGGCGAGAACGAGTCGACATTCTCATGGCTGCTGTTAAGCCGAGATTGTACCTGGGAGTCCGAATAATGCTGGAGCAACGAGAGGGCGGCTGTCACTGCGGCCGGGTGCGCTTCCGGGCGCAGGTCGATTTGGAACTATTGTCACAGTGCAACTGCTCGGTCTGCACAAAGAAGGGCATTCTGCATCTTCCGGTCGCGCCGGAGGATTTCGACTTGCTGAGAGGCAAGAATGCGCTGACGGTCTACACGTTTGGCACCGGCGTCGCCCAGCACACATTCTGCTCGCATTGCGGCATGCATGCGTTTTACGTACCGCGCTCACAACCAGACCGGATTACCGTCAACGCGCGCTGCCTCGATGATATCGACGGGCTGAGCGTGAAGCCCACCCGCTTCTTTGAGGGTCGGCATTGGGAAGAAGCGCAACGCCGCCGAATTGCCGAAGGAGGTCATACAGCGCCCGCCCGATTGAATGGAGCCGTTACCCTGAAGGGTATTCTGGATCGCGCGCCTTAGTGAGCCCTGGGAGACACCATCCATTCGGCGATTTTCTGGGATTAGCCAACAGCCATTTCGGCCTGGTTACTTCTGGCTCCGCGAGATCCGGATTGCCGTCCAGATCCGTTCTGGCGTTGCCGGCAGCTCGATGTGCTCGATGCCGAAACCCGATAGCGCGTCGACAATCGCATTTGCAACCACCGCCAGCCCGGGCGTGATGCCACCCTCGCTTCCGCCCCGCATCCCAAGCGGGTTGGTGGTCG
>JAFASL010000816.1 GCA_019244535.1 Alphaproteobacteria bacterium | reverse complement strand
CCAGGACCAGAGGCCGGCGTTGACTGCCCTTTACGGCGAGCTGACGAAGCGTCTCGAATGCCTTGCCCTTTACCGCTTCGGGGTTGGAGAGCGCCGGCGAGCCCGCGGCATCCTTGATGTCCAGCAGATGCAGCAAGACCAGCCCGTCCTCGGCCGGATCCAACCCAACCTCGCTGAGGCCCGCGCGGAGCTTCTCGGCGACCGTGTCGGGGCTGTCCGTCTCGGCGATCCCGCAATTGCTGCGCAACAGATCGAGCAGCAGGAGGTAGGGGATCGCAGTGCCGTAGGAGAGGCACCGCCCCTCGACCCAGGTCACCCGGCCGTCGGTGACCTGTCGCCGGAACTCGGCAAGAACCCGGGATTTGCCGATGCCCGGCTCGCCGACGAGGCCGACCGCCTGTCCGTGCCCGTTTTCGACCTGGCGAAGAAAATTGTTCAATATCGCGAGCTCGCTCGCGCGGTTAACAAACACCGCGGTGCGCGGCGATGGTGACTCGCGCAACCCGGCGCGGCGATGCGAAACCCCGAGCAGGCGATAGGCCGGGATCGGCTCGGTTTTCCCTTTGAGTATGAGCGGGCCCACCGGCTCGACCCGCGCATAGCCTTCCGCCAGCAGCTTGGTTGCCTCGCTCACCAGGATTGACCCCGGCTCGGCCGCTTGCTGCAGGCGGGCGGCGATATTTGCCGTGTCGCCGATCACGGTGTAGTCCATCGCCAAGCTACCGGCGACCGGGCCGAAAACGACCGGGCCGGTGTGGATGCCAATTCGCACCATGACCTCGAACCGCCCGAGATCCGCTGTCTGGTCTGCTTCCTGAAGCGCCCGCTGCACGGCAAGCGCCGCAAAAAGGGCGCGGCGCACGTGGTCCTCTTGCGTGAGCGGCGCACCGAACAAGGCCATGAAGCCGTCGCCGGTAAATTGCGGCGCCGTGCCCCCGTAGCGATGCACTTCGGCAAGGCTCGACTCGAGAAAGGCGTGGACAAGGTCGCGCATCCCCTCGGCTCCGAGACGCTCGGTGAGGGGAGTCGAGTTGACGATGTCGCAAAAGAGGACGGTAACCTGCTTCATTTCGCCGGGAAGCGTGCTCACCGTCCCGCCAGCCGCAGGTTTTGGCAGATCCCGGTCCGGCGGGGCCGGCGGCGGGCGCCCCGCCGGGTCAAGCGAGGCGCCACATTGCCCGCAGAATTTATGATCAGGCGGATTTGCAGCGCCACATGACGGACAGACGGCAGCGAGCGGCACGCCGCATTGCCCGCAGAACTTCATGCCCGCAGGATTGTTGGCGCCGCAGCGCGCGCACCTCATAACGCGCTACACCCCGCTCGCTGCGATGAAGAGCACCCTCAGGCCCGGTGCCACAGCTCTGTTGTCGCCAGCCGCGCGCCCTCGGCCAGTGCCGTCAATTTGGCCCAGACCACTGTGGGGTGTACCTCGCAGGACGTCGAAAAGCTGGCAAACCCGCAATCGGCGCCGGCAACCACATTTTCGCGCCCGACGACCCCGGCAAACCGCGCAATGCGCTGTGCCACGGTTTCGGGATGCTCGACCAGATTGGAGGCGTGCGTGACAACACCGGGGATCAGCGTCTTGCCGTCCGGCAATTTAACGGCTTCCCAGACCCGCCATTCATGCTCGTGCCGCGGGTTCGCCGCCTCGAAGGAATAGGCGCCCGCGCGCACCCCGAGGATGATGTCAACGATGTGCTTCAATTCCATGTCGTGCACCCGCGGGCCCATATTGATGCTGTAGCAGGTGTGATAACGGACCCGCTCCTCGGGGATGCCGCGCAGCGCGTGGTTCAGCAATTCGACACTGGCGCTCGCCCATTTCCGGCATTCGGGAAGATCGATCCCCGGGTTCATCGCCCAATGGCTGGCCAGCTGCGGGTCGTCGACCTGCAGCACCAGACCGGCATTGACGATCGCCCGGTACTCCTCGTGCAACGCATTGGCAATGGCGATGCGGAACTCCTCATCACTTTTATAATGCTCGTTGGTGTTCCAATTGGCGAGGTTGGTCGGGGACACCGCCGGCATGAAGGCTTCCTCGCATGACACCGCGGCAAGGGCGGCCTTCAGATTGTCAATGTCGCGCTGCAGCGCTTCTTGCCCCCGGTAGACGATCGGTCCAGTGCACACCCATTGGGTTGGCGGCGCCCTGCCGGCGGCTCCCGGCAGTTGCGAGAACCATTGGTAATATTCCGGGAACGCCAAATATTCCCGTGACTGGGCCCAATTGGCGCCGCGGCCGGCGGTGTGGCGCGGCTCGAGGCCGGCGAGGCGCTCGTTGACATAGGGGATGAACCCGAAGCGCCCCATCTCGCCGTCGGCGACGACGTCGATGCCGCTATCGGCCTGCTTTCGCACTGCCTCGGCGACGGCACGCTTCACGCGGCTGGCAAAGGTGGCGCCGTCGAACGGCTCGCCTCGCTCCTTGGCCTGGATCATCTCCAAGAGGTCCGGCGGCCGCGGCAAGCTACCGACATGGGTGGTGAGAATGCGCTCAGTGCTTCGCTTCATCGCTGTCTGTCCTCCCGTGGCTACCGGGAAAGTAGCGCGAAAGCCCGGTCAGGTCAGCACGGTGCGCAGCGCCGTGATCGACGGCATGAAGAAATAGCCGGCGGCGGTCAGCACGACGAACTGGCTCGGTATTTCGAGCGTCGTGCGCCGGTTGCCGGCCGGGTAGTTCGGGTAAGGCTCGTCCATCGAGCGCGCGCCATTGCCGGGTGCCTGGCCGATGATCGGGTCATGACCCGGCGTAACGGTGCCGCCATCCGGCCGGCGCTTCCCGCCGACAAAGCTCGGGTCGTTGGCGTGGCGCTGGATGTACTCGAACTGACGCTCGATCGAGGTCTGGTAGCACACGAACATCAGTCCGCGGCTGTGCCGGGTCACGGTTTCGCCCGCGGCCACTTCGGGGCCGAACGGGATACCGGCGCGGATGATGCGATGCCGCTGCGCCTCGGCTTCGTCGAGATCGTCGCGCGGATATACCTTGCGGATGTGCGCCGCATAGGGGCATCGCCGCTGCAGTTCATCATCGCCGAACCCAAAATCGTTGTTGCGCCTGTCATCGCCTCCGAGCGCCGGGTCATCGCGCAGCGGCGCGCGCTCCAATGGCGCACCACTCTTCCAGCGGCCGACCATGCGCGCCATCAGCAGCTCCGGGTCCATGCCGAGCCGCGCCGCCTGCTGCCGGACGAAGGCGCGGAACTCGGGCACTTTCTGTTCCAAGCGCCGGAACACCATAAAGGAGCCGTTGCGCATCCACGGCGCCATCATCTGCGGCTCCGGCCCCGGCTTGTGCGGGTCCGTTGAATGTTGGCCCGCATAGCCCAACACAAATTCGCCCGGCCACAAAAGATCCTGCCCCGGCAGCCCCTCATCGGGGGCAACGCCCGGCCGCAAGGGTGGAGTTACACCGCGTATTCCCGGCTGCGAGATGCCGTCTCGAAAACCGAAGTGCTCGTTGCGGCGCTCTCGTCCCGGTCGCCTATTCCCGATCTCTGAATAGATGAGGCTGATACCGCTACCCAGAAACCCGACCAGTTGATTGCGATGAAACGTGAGGAGCGGGCGATCGTGAGCCGTCACGAGAAACACACCATCGATCCGATCGCCGAGGAACTCTTTCAGCCAATCCGAGCGATCGGGGTCGTGCAGTGTCGCGGTCGTCTTGGGGTCATCGGCACCGCGCTCGAATGCGGGATCAAGAGTGGGGCGCTGAGGGCCAAGGAGTTGCGTCAGGCCGTCCTTAGTAAAGCCCAGATTTAGCCCTGGCATTGGATCACGCCCGGCGTGACCCAGCCTCTTGCGTCGCAAGATTTCCAGCTCGCGCGCCCGCGCGCGACGAGCGCTCGTAATGCGACCAATCACGTCGCACCTCAGCGCGAGCTTAAAGGCGCCCCTGTCCAGGATCTTGAAGAATATGAAACCTTCGAAATCCTTTTGCAGACCGACTGGAACGTCGCCTTGGATATCGTCGAGATCCAACATCGGCGCCATTGAGCAACCCTGGATCGAGTCTTCACGGAGCGCCGGCCGCCACCGAATCCCGCCATCCCATAAGGCGGGCGTTGCCCTGACGGGTCGCGCGCCCGTGCAAATGAATTAACCGCCGTTCGCGCCGGTGTAGCCGATCAGGAGATTTCCGATGGCGCAGACGCCGCTTCCTTTGCCGTCCTTGTTTCTCACCTCGTAGCGATACGGGACCAGCAATGATCGTTTGATCTTGTACATCTGTCCCATGAAGCTCCACTCTCCTCCCTGATAGTTGTCGATCTGCACACCGAGTTCGGCCACCGGTTGGGCCTTCTCGGACCTTGTCCCTTGGGGTAATTGGACACCCGCAAAAACGGCCTGCATCCGACCCGCGGCTTGGTCGATATGATCGCATGTCGGATTGGAATAGGGATTCATAGCGTTGATGAGTGCGCCGAGTGCCTGTTCCATGTTGGTCGCCCCGTTGTCGAACTTGTGAGTTGGATAGCCTCTGCCGTTTAGCCATCGCCACAGTAACGGCTATCGAGCCGCTTCAGCAGCCGTCCCGGCGGAAGCAGATTGCGCCTGCTTAGGCATCGGTCGTGTGAGCTAGGTCACACAACCGCAAATTATCACCAATTTCGATGTATCCGGTAATACCGGCGCACCGGATGGCGGTATGCCCAGCGTCACGCCGCTCCGGAAAGCAGCGCGATGGGCGAACCGCGGTCAAGGGCGTCAAGAGCTGCTTGGACGCGGGCGGGCTCGTCCAGAGTGCCGATTTCAGCAAATATGGCGGCGGCGCGTTTGAGAAGCTTTTGCGCTTCCGCTCTGTCGCCGACCCTCTGGCGCAAGGCCGCTCGGGTGAGCATCGCTTTGGCGATATCGCTGCGCGCTCCGACGCGTTCTAAAAGTTCAATCGCGCGCTCAATGTAACCCTCGGCCGCGGCAGAGCCCTCGCCAGCCAGGCACTCCGCCATCAGCCAGCAGGCCCGACCTTCGATCTGCGGATATCCTCCGGCCTTGCTGCCCTCTCGCAAGTCGTCGAGTAATGGACGCGCATTCGCGGTGTCACCGCGGCGAAGATGGCCCTCTGCGAGGAACAAGGTGAAACTTAGGTAAGTAAATCGAAAACCTGAACGCTTCTGCCACTCCAGGGCCTCCCTCAGCTCCGCGAATCCTACATCGAATCGGCCCGCTTTAATTTGTCCATACCCCCGCCCCACTTTTGCCAGCGCGGCATCGCGCGGCAAGATCGGGGCAAGTGCGAGCGCCTCATCGCAGCATCGCAGCCCGCGTTCGATATTCCCCTGCTGGATATAGGCCAATCCCATGCGCGCCCGCCCCTGCGGCTCCACTGACCGGGAGAGCGGGCTGCCCAGCGCCGCCCCGTGCTCAATACCCCGTCGGCAATAACCGAGGCTTGCTCTCCACTCGCCGAGATAGTTTGCTGCTACAGTCAGAAACCATAGAGTCCGGGCGGCCCACCAGTGATCTCCGCGCCCTTCGAAATAGGCCAGGGCGCGCTCCCCGGAGTGGATGGCTTCCAGCAGCCTGCCGGCGACGATATAGACTTGTGCAAGACATGAATCAGCAAAGGCGTTGATCTCCGCCAATTGGTTGGCGCCGGCGATGCTCGCCGCTTCGCGGCAGTGCTCGATCGCGATGTCCGGCCGGCTCCCCGTAACGCCGTGCAGCAGGCCGGTCCAACAATGCCAGATGGCACGGCGTCGTGGCTCGTCGGTCTGCTGGACGAGATCGCGAATCTCTTGCAGTATGTGAAGATATTCAGCGTACTGTCCTAGGCCATACCTGACATCCGCCTGTTTGAGCACGGCGTCGACGTGGCGCAGCCGGTTGGTTGAGGTGTCCGGCATCACTCGGAGCTGGGCGAGCGCCTGCTCGAAATATTCCAATGCTTCGCTATTGGCCCAGCGGCGCTGTGATTTCTCGCCCGCGAGGATCGCATAATCGACAGCCCTATCAACGTTCTCGCTGCGTCCGAAATGAAATGCCAGCAACTCGGCGACCTCATCGTGACGGTCGTGGTAGAGGTCTTCAAGGGCGCCTCCCACAGTGCCGTGATGGGCTCGGCGGTGACGCTCGAGCAGGCTGCCATAAGCCGCCTCCTGCGTCAGCGCGTGGCGAAAGACATAGATGGTCCCGTCGCCGACAAGCCGTTCGTAAATGAATTCGAGACGGTTGAGCTCGCGGAGCATGTTTTCGAGCGGCGGCTCCGCATCCCCCCACAAAGCGCTCAGCAGGCGGGGCGAGAATTCCCGGCCGATTACTGAGGCCATCTGCAAGAGGCGCTTCAACTGGTCCGGCAGCCGATCGATCCGCGCCATCACGACGTCATGGATCGTGTCCGGCACCATCAGACCCGATCGCAGGTCTCTCGCCTCGCCGGCGTGGAGCGTCAATTGCTCAAGGAAAAGCGGATTGCCCTCGGCTTTCGCGACGATCTCTTCGGTTGCCAGCTCGATCAGCCGGTCGGCATTCAGCACGGCGCGAATGACGTCGATGCTGTCGTCGTGCGACAACGGCTGGACCGGAACCTGTCCGGCATAGGACTTGTCGATCCATGGCGGACGGTAACCCGGGCGGTAGGTCGCCAGCAGCAGAATGCGTGCTCCGCCGATATTTTCAGCGAGAAACCCGACGAACTCTTCCGATGTCCTGTCGACCCAATGCAGGTCTTCGAAAACCAGGACCAGCGGCCGTTCCTGGCTCAATCTGATGCTGACCATGCGAAAGAGATCGAAGGTTTTTGCCTTGACGGCCTCGGGGTTTGCGAGAACCGGGTCCAGGTCGGCGAGCCTGACCCCCAGCAGATGCGACAGCACCGGGCTGTCCTGATCGGGATCCATCCCGACCCGCTCCAGACCCGCGCGGATCTTCGCGACGATCGCCTCTTGGTTATCGCCCTCGATAATGCCGCAAGTGCCGCGCAGCAGGTCGACCATCAGCAGATAGGGCATCGCGGTCCCGTACGAGACGCACCGGCCCTCGACCCAGGTGACTCGCTCGCCGCCGAGCTGCCGGCGGAATTCGGAGAGCAGCCGCGACTTCCCGATGCCGGGCTCGCCGACAATGCCGACAGCTTGCCGGTGCCCGCTTTCGACCTGCCTCAAGAAATTGTTCAAAATCGTCAGGTCGCTCTGCCGGTCAACGAACCGGGTTCTGCGAGCCGTCGTCGATGGCCGCAGTGCGGCGAGCGCTGGCGACAGTCCGAGGAGACGATAGGCGGCGATCCGATCGGACTTGCCGCTCAGCGCGAGCGGACCGACCGGCTCGACCCGAGCATAGCTCCGCGCCAGCTCGTACGTCGCACCGCTCAACAGGATCGTTGCCGGCTCGGCAGCTTGCTGAAGTCGGGCTGCGAGATTTGCAGTGTCGCCGATCGCCGTCGGATCCATGCGAATTCTATCGTCAATCGGGCCAAACACCACCGGTCCGGTGTGGATGCCCATGCGAACGGGCAAACCCGACTCGTCCGCAACGCGGGCATCTCCCATCTCCGCGAGGGCACGCTGGATTGCCAACGCCGCCAGTAAAGCACGCTGGACATGGTCTTCCTGGCTCACCGGAGCGCCGAACAGCGCCATAAACCCGTCGCCGGTGAATTGCGGCGCCGTGCCGCCGTAGCGATGCACTTCGGCCAGGCTCGTCGTCAAAAACGAGCTCACGAGATCGCGCATCGCCTCGGACCCGAGCCGCTCGGTCAACGGAGTGGAGCCGACGATATCGCAGAACAACACCGTGACCTGTTTCATCTCGCCGGGAAGCGCGCCCATTGCGCTGCGGTCTGGCGCTGCTGCGGGTTTGGGGATGAAGGGCGCGGGCGAAACGCTGTCCTGCAGGCCTGGCCTGTCCAGCGGCGCCCCGCATTGGCCGCAAAACTTATGTTCGGAAGGATTATCGGACCCGCATGACGGGCAGACAGCGCCCAATCGGGCGCCGCATTGCCCGCAGAATTTCATATCAGCGGGGTTGTCGGCGCTGCATCGAGGGCATCTCATGCCGCGGCTCTATGCAGCGCAGGGAGTTGGAGCACCGAGGCTTCCCCCCTTCTTGCCGCTTCGCTGACTTGGCGCGTTGCGGCTGAAACATGTAAAACGGTTAATGCGAAAGCTATTTAATATGGTAGCTTGCTTCCCGGCATAAAGACTCTACCCTATAGGCGTCAACTCTCTCTGGCGCGCAGCTTTTGGGTATTTGTCGGTCGTGCCTGTAAGGGAACCCCGATGAACTCCCCGACGCACAACGAGAAACGGCAGATTTTCGAGCAGCACTTCCTGTTCGGAAAGCTGAGCACCGGCGAAATAGACGCGCTGATCGGGTACACGCGGGTGGAACAGTATCCGGCCGGCCGCGAGATTTTCGCCAAGGGGTCGCCGGGTCAAAGCTTGATGGCCGTGTTGCGAGGAAGCATCAAGATTAGCTCGCTGTCCAGCGAGGGCAAAGAAGTCTTCTTCAACATCATCAATGCTGGCGAAATCTTTGGCGAAATAGCGGTCCTCGACGGCGAAGAGCGCAGTGCAGATGCGACGGCAATGACCGACTGCGAGCTCTTGATTTTGAGCCGCCGGGATTTTTTGCGAGTACTCGAAACGCGGGCGGATCTTTGCATGATCCTGCTCAGGATCCTTTGCCAGCGCTTGCGGCAGACGACCGAACAAGTGGAAGATGTAATGTTTCGGCATCTCGAGTCGCGGGTCGCCAAAGCTTTGCTGCACTTGACCGAAAGCGTCCGCCTGCATGGGCCGCACAGCAAATCCGTGGAGCTCCACGTCTCACAGCGAGAACTTGGAAACATGGCGGGGGGGAGCCGGGAGAGCGTCAACAAGATCCTTCAGACCTGGCACCGCCAAAACCTGATAGACCTCGGCAAGGCGTCCATCCTGATCCACGACATCGAGGCGCTGCGGCGTCTCGTCTGAACGACTGTACTAGCCGCCGGCCGGCTCCCATATCGGGGAGGCCGGCAACCATTCGTTCCCAATGTCGCCTTTCCTCTCGCGACCCGAGACCTGGATCACCACGACGCCGGCCGGGCTCTATTGCGAGCCCGGCGGCTTTCATATCGACCCGCTGGTCCCGGTGCCGCGCGCGATTGTCACGCACGGCCACGGCGACCACGCCCGGCCGGGCAACGAGCGCGTGCTGGCGACACCCGGCACTATCGCGATCATGCGGTCGCGTTTCGGCGAGCTGACCGCAGGTTCGCTGCAGCCGCTCGACTATGGCCAACCGGTCGCAATCGACGGGGTCGAGGTGCGTCTGATCCCAGCCGGCCACGTGCTGGGCAGTGCGCAAATCGTGATCGACTACCGGGGCGCGCGGGTCGTCGTGTCCGGCGACTACAAACGCCGCCCGGACCCGACTTGCGCGCCGTTCGAGCCGTGCAATTGCGATCTGTTTGTCACCGAGGCGACCTTCGGGTTGCCCGTCTTCCGCCATCCGCCCGACCGGCTCGAGATCGACAAGCTGCTGCATTCATTATCGCTTTTTCCCGAGCGTTGCCACGTCGTCGGAGTCTACGCGTTGGGCAAGTGCCAGCGGGTTCTGGCGCTATTGCGGCGGTCGGGGTACGAGGAACCGGTCTATCTGCACGGTGCGCTCGTCGGCATGACCGAGCTCTATGAGCGCTTCGGGGTGCCACTGGGGCCGGTTCTGCCGTGGAGCGAGGCGCCGCGCGACAATCTCAAGGGCAAGATCGTGCTGGCGCCGCCCGCGGCGACGACCGACCGGTGGTCGCGGCGATTGCCCGACCCGCTGGTGGCAATGGCGTCGGGTTGGATGCGGGTGCGCCAACGCGCCAAGGCGCGTGGCGTCGAGCTGCCATTGGTGATCTCAGACCATGCCGATTGGGACGAGCTGACTGCCACGATCGGCGAGGTCGCCGCCGAAGAGGTTTGGGTGACCCATGGCCGCGAAGAGGCACTGGTTCATCACGCGACGAAGAAGGGCTATCGCGCCCGCGCCCTTGCGTTGACCGGCTTCGACGAGGACGAGTGAACCGTTTCGCCGCGCTGCTCGATGCACTGCTGTTTACGCCGTCGCGCAACGGCAAGCTGCGGCTGATGGGTGAGTACTTCGCCGCTGCGCCCGACCCGGAACGCGGCTGGGCGCTGGCGGCGCTGACCGGCGAGCTCGCTTTCGACGAGGCAAAGCCGAGCCAGGTGCGCGCGCTGGCCGCCGCCCGCGTCGATCCCGAGCTGCTCGGCTGGTCATATGATTTTGTCGGCGATCTCGCCGAGACCGTGTCCTTGATCTGGCCCGAGGCGCCCGGTGGGAAAGGCCACGTCCCAACGCTTTCGGAAATCGTCGAAAAGCTCAAGGTGGCCAGCCGCAACGAAGTCCCGGGCCTGCTCGAGCCGTGGCTCGACGCACTCGATGCGACCGGGCGGTGGGCGCTGTTGAAGCTCGTCACCCGCGAGCTGCGGATCGGCGTTTCGGCGCGTCTCGCCAAGACCGCGCTCGCCGAGTGGGGCGGCGTCGAGCTCGGCCGCATCGAAGAGGTCTGGCATGGCCTCGCACCGCCTTACCAGCCGCTGTTCGATTGGCTCGAGGGCCGCCGTCCGGCGCCCGAGGTTGGCGATCTGCCGACCTTTACCCCGCTGATGCTGGCGCAGCCGCTGGAGGACGCGGAGATCGCCGGCCTCGACGCGCGCGACTACCTCGCCGAGTGGAAATGGGACGGGATCCGCGTGCAACTCGTCGCGCGAGGCACCGAGAAGCGCCTCTACTCGCGTTCCGGCGACGATATCGGCGCCGCCTTTCCGGACATCTGCGCCGCGATGCCGCCGGATGTGACTTTGGACGGCGAATTGCTGGTGATGCGCGGCGGCGAGGTCGCGGCATTCAACGACCTGCAGCAGCGGCTCAACCGGAAGACCCCGAACCCGAAGGTGCTGCGCGATTTTCCCGCCGCGGTGCGGCTCTACGACATCCTGCGCGACGGACCGGAAGATTTGCGCGGCCTGTCCTTTGCCGAGCGGCGGCGCCGGCTCGAAGCATGGTATGCGCGGGAGCCGCGCCCGGCCCTCGACCTGTCGCCGCTGGTGCCGTTCACGAGCTGGGACGAGCTAAAGGAACTGCGCGACGGCGCCCGCGACCGCGGGATCGAAGGGTTGATGCTGAAGCGGGCGGATTCGCTCTACGTTTCCGGCCGGCCAAAGGGACCGTGGTTCAAATGGAAACGAGGTGCGCTGACCCTCGACACGGTCCTGATGTATGCCCAGCGCGGCCACGGCAAGCGTTCGTCATTTTATTCCGATTACACCTTCGGCGCCTGGCGCGGCGACGAATTGGTGCCAGTCGGCAAGGCCTATTCGGGCTTTACCGACGAGGAGTTGCGCCGCCTCGACCAGTGGGTGCGCAACAACACGGTCAGGCGCTGGGGCCCGGTGCGCGAGGTCGGGCCGCAAATCGTGCTCGAAGTCGCCTTCGACAGCGTCCACCGCTCGACCCGCCACCGCTCCGGCGTCGCAATGCGCTTCCCGCGCATCCACCGCATCCGCTGGGACAAGCCCTACCGCGACGCCGACACCTTGGAGGCGCTGGAGCGCCTACTGACGTAACAGCGCCACTCTCCTTGGTCGCAAATTCGAATTGATGGCGCTGAACTCTCCTTTTGTATGGCCGAAAAAGAGCGCCGCACTAAGCGGGGACTCTAAGATCGCTAGTGTTTGTCTTCGCGGTGTTCACTGCCCTTGCGCCCGGCCTCGACGGCGATTTCCGTATTCCTTTCCTTGCTCTGGTCCGGCACGTCGCGGCCGACCGAGCCGGCACCGCGGACGCCGTGATCGCGCTCTTCGCCTTTGCTGCCGCTCGTCCGCGTAGCTCCGGTACCGGGCTGCGGCTTCTTGTCCGCTTCGCGTTTCTCGGTCTGGGATTGTTCTTGATCCGCCATGCTGAAGACTCCGCTGGTTCCGTTTACGCCGACCGCCCATGGCATTGGACGAACAGCTCGATAAACAAACCGTCCTCAAGACAATGCGGTTCCAAAGCAGCGGTGAGCGCGGCGGCAGCGCTGCGCCAGTCAGTTCACTGCCGGCCTTCGCCCAGCCAGATACCGCACGCCATCGGCCTCGGTATGTTCCTCGTGCATCGTTCCTGCCGGGACGTTGCAAGAGTCGCCGGGACCGTAGGTGATGCGATCGGCTCCAAAGACCAGGGTGATCGAACCCTCCAACACAAACAGCCGAGCGTCGAAATCGTGAGCGTGGGCTGCCCGATGCACATTCGGCTCGATTTTACCCTCGCGAACCTCATAGCCCTCGCGTCTGACGTCTGCTTCGAATTCGGCCCTATCCATATCGCTATTCCCCTTTTCCTAACGGGCGGGGCAGCCCCACGCCCAGTTGCACACAGCAAGAACTATCCCCAGGCGGCTTTGCTGCCAACCGCAGTGATTGTGATGTGCCCCATTGTCGTATTGGCTTTGGCGCCATGCCAATGGCGTTCGCCAGCTTTTATGTGCACGACATCACCGACATTGATCTCACGCTGCTCACGCTCGTTTGCCACCATGCCGGAGCCCGAAGTCACGACCAATATCTGGTCGCAGTCATGCGTATGCCAGCCCGTCGTGCAGCCCTGGCTGAAGTTTACGACGCTGCAATTGTAGTTCGCGGAGTCTCCGGGCTCGATGATGGTCTGGCGCGACCGGGAAACCGGGCCGGTCCACCCTTCGATCCTGTCTGCGCCTTCTACCGGAACATTCGGTATGTCTTTGAGCGTGACCACCTTCATGATGATTTCTCCTCCGTATCGACGAGACAAGGTAACCGAAATCGGTAATCTGTCTCTACCCTCCTGGTTGTGGTGCGTCAGGCCACTGCGGCGCGCGCCTCCTTCGGCTGGAAGTGCGGGATGACCTCTTCGCCAAAAAGGCGCAGGGTGTGGAGCACCTCCTCGTGCCGCGCCGGCCCGACGGCACACAGCAGAATGGCTTCCTCGATCCCCATGGCCTCGTAAAGTTTGAGAAACCGGACGCACTCGGCCGGCGTGCCGACGCAGAACTTCGTGCCTTCCTCGCGTACCTCCCGCGGCGTAGGCTCGCCGGGATGCGGCCCGCTGGCGAGGCGCTGGTCGCGCGCGTAGTAGCCCTGGTAGTCGGGCGGCACTGTCGCCGGATCATAGTCGCGCCACACCAGGCGAGCGCGCTCGCGTTGCTGCTCGCATCCTAGCCGATCTTCGTGTTTCAAGATTCACCGGGACAATTCCCACTGGATCACACTTCAGTGGAACGTAAGAGGAACTCAGCCGAGGCTGCCGGAATTAGTGAGGCCAATCTGAGCGTCGCGCGCATGCCTCATGTCCGCCGTATCATAACCTTCATTAAACCAGCGGTAGATCGGGCCTATCAAGTCTCGTATATCATCAAACCTTTCTTGCGTCCGCCACAGCTTCGCTAGACTGGTCGCCGCCCGCAATACCAATGACTTAGCGCTTTGACAA
>JAFASL010000755.1 GCA_019244535.1 Alphaproteobacteria bacterium | reverse complement strand
ATGGCGGCCCGTCTGTGGTGCTCAACCGCTGGATTGGCGCCATGGTCGAGTTGTTCCGGCCGCAAATCGCGGCGCTGCTGCACGCCCGGGACGAGACTGTCATGGCGTGGCGCCGCCGGCGCCGCACTCATGTGCTGGAGGATCTTCGGCTCGAGATTACCTCCAGCCTCGATATCGAACTCGATACCCAGCTCGCTATCGTCGATAGGGTTGGTGATCGCTTGGGCGACGGCGGTGTTCGATCGGCCCTTAGCTTGCCGTCAATGGCGGAAGGCTGGGGCGAGAGCTTCGCCGGCTAAGGGGGCGGCACTGCGCTATCGCGCCCCGGGCTGCGCCAAGGGCTCGCGCGGCGGAAGGCCGTAGACTTTCAGGCATTCCTTCAATTTGGCGTCGCGCTTGGCGTTAGAATCGGCATTGAAATCGGGGTACGCCGTCTGTGCCTGCCGCGCGCATACGTCCATCGTCTTGAAATTTCGCAACGTCGTTTGACCCTGTTGGGTCGCCCAGGCGCCGGCCGGGGAAAGCAGAAGCAACGGGACGAGCAGCAAGCCAAATCGTTTCATCGGCACCTCCTCGCTTATCATACAACGCCGGCGAGCCCGCTGTTGCGCTCCGCAAAAAACTGAGGCTCCATAGGCCGCGCCAATCGGGAGGGGTGAAATGCTGAAAATTTGGGGCCGGACGACGTCATCCAACGTACAGAAGGTTCTGTGGTGCTGCGCGGAACTCGGGCTGGAGTACGAACGCGTCGATCTGGGCGGACCTTTTGGCGGTAACCAAGATCCAGAATACCTGGAGCTGAACCCCAACGGCCTCGTACCGACGGTGAAGGACGGCGAACTGATCATGTGGGAATCGAATACGATCTGTCGCTATCTCTGCAGCACCCGCAATGGCGACCGGCTCTACCCGAAAGATCCCTCGGCTCGCACGCATGTCGAGCGATGGATGGATTGGCAGCTCTCCAGCCTCGGCCCGCCAATGGGCACATTGTTGTTCGGTCTCATTCGCACCAGACCAGAGCAGCGCGATCATGCAGCCATCGAAGCGGCGCGCCGCAAGGCGCTCACTGCCTGGACGATTGCCGATGACGCGCTCGAAGGCCACGCCTATCTTGCCGGCGAGGAACTCAGCCTTGCGGAGATCACGCTCGGAACCCTGGTCTACCGCTGGCACGCGTTCCCGATCGAGCGGCCGGTGCTCAAGAATCTAAAGAACTGGTTCGAACGGCTACGCGAGCGGCCTGCCTTCAAAAAGCATATCGAAATCCCGATCACGTAATAGTGAGTCTTGTCTTGCGGTGGCCGCAAGTTAGTGTGCGCCGGTCCGCGTCGATTTGGGCGGCGGGATAGGGAGGCGAAATGCTTGTTGTGTTGAGACTTCGGCTATTGGGGGTGTTGCTGGCGATCGGAATGGCCGGCCTCAGCGTGGCGTCGTTGGCTCAGGACAAGGAAACCGTCCTCAAGAATCGCCAAGAGACGATGAAGGAGCAGGGCAAGGACGTCGGAGCCGTCAAGGCGTTCCTCGACGGCAAGGGGGATCTGGCGCAAGCCAAAACCGGCGCCGCCAACCTCACACAGACGACCAAAAAAATTCCGGACTTGTTCCCTCCGGGAACCGGCGGACCAAACCCGACTGGCGATTATGTCGCCAAACCAGCGATCTGGAGCGACTGGAACAAGTTTCTCGAGGCCCAAAAAACCGCGGCGGCCAAAGCCGACGCGCTTCTCGTGGCGGTCAACAGCGGCGACAAGGCGGCAATCGAAGCCGCCTTCAACGATCTCGGCAAGAATGGCTGCGGCGCCTGCCACACCACCTTCCGCGAGAAGATCGAGAAGTAGGAACCCCGCGGCGCTCTCTTGCATCGGGTAAGACGGACGGCCAGTCCAGCTGGTCTCTTCCAGCACATCTCCAGGATCGCGGCGCTTGCATTGCTGCCGGCTCTGAGCATCCCCGCGGCAGCCGACCCGGTGCCGCAAGGGGCCTATCTCACAAACGCCGCTGGCTGCGAGGACTGCCACACCGATCGCGAGCATGGCGGGCAACCCTATGCCGGCGGGCGGGCGCTCGCCACGCCGTTCGGAACCTTCTACAGCCCGAACATCACCCCCGATCCTGAGACCGGCATCGGCCGCTGGAGCGACGATCAATTTTTGCGGGCATTGCGGGACGGCGTGCGCCCGGATGGCGCCAATTATTTTCCGGTCTTCCCGTATCCCAGCTTCACAAAGATTGCCGATGCGGATGCGCGCGCAATCAAAGCCTATCTCTTTTCACTGCCG
>JAFASL010000668.1 GCA_019244535.1 Alphaproteobacteria bacterium | reverse complement strand
TCTTCGGGGCGCTCCCGGATCCATGCCTCTAAAGTCTGATTGACCCGGGTCATCAGCGCGGCGACATCGGCGTGATGGTGGCCGCTGCGCGGCAGCGGCAACGGGGGAAAGACAGTCAGCCGGAAGCGGGCGCCGCCGAGCCGCTCGACGCGCGCAGGAAGCACGTCGCAATCGAAGCGTAGCGCCAACGCAGCGAGCGCCGTGGCGGTCATTGCCGGGCGCCCGAAGAACGGCACGGGGATGCCGTCATTCATCTTCTGGTCGGCGAGCATCGTCAGACCCAACTTCAACAGTGAGCGAGGGATCGGCGTCGGTAAGTGATTGATTTGACGAGGTTGGATACGCGATTTTCCAAACTTCGTCCAATAGTGTAGTGGAACATTTTCAGTAAAGTTGGTTATTTTGCTTGATTATGTCGCCAATGTTGCGGACAACGAGTCGATGTTTGTCCGCGAGAAGACGGCGCGAGGCCATCGATACCTCTACCTCGTCGAGAACGAGCGCGAGGGCAGTCGCATCCGCCAGCGGATCATCCGCTCGCTCGGCCGCAAGGACGTGCTGATGGCCAGCGGCGAACTCGATCGCCTGGTCGCCTCGCTGGTGCGGCATTGCGATCGCGCCATCATCCTGTCCGATATGGAGGCGGGCCGCATCGCCTGTACCCGCATTGGCGGGCCGCTGCTGTTCGGGCGGATCTGGGAGCGGCTCGGCATCGCAGCGGTGTTGGGCGAGTTGCTCGTCGATCGCGGTTTTGAATTCGCCGTCGAACGCGCGGTTTTCGCCAGCGTGTTGCACCGGCTGTTCGTGTCGGGCTCCGACCGCAGCTGCGACAAATGGATGGCCGATTACCGGATCGACGGCATCGACGGGCTGGAATTGCACCACCTCTACCGAGCGATGACCTGGCTCGGTGAGGAGATCGCCCCGACGGCTGCCGGCGCGCTGGGGCCGCGCTGCGTCAAGGACGTGATCGAGGAGCTGCTGTTCGAGCGCCGGCGCGATCTGTTCAGCGATCTGTCGCTGGTCTTCATGGACACCACCAGCCTGTCGTTCTACGGCGCCGGCGGTGAGAACCTGGGGGCTTACGGCCACTCCAAGGATCACCGCGCCGACTTGAAGCAGATGATCCTGGCCGTTGTCATCGATGCAGACGGGCGGCCGATCTGCACCGAGATGCTGCCGGGCAACACCTCCGACGCGACCGTGCTGTTGCCGATCGTCGACCGATTGCGCGAGCGCTTTCATATCGGCCGAGTGTGCGTCGTCGCCGACCGCGGCATGATCTCGGCCGCGACGATCGCGGCGCTAGAAGAGCGCAAGCTGGAATACATTCTCGGCGCCCGCGAGCGCAGCAGCGCCGTCGTTCGTCGCCTGGTCCTCGAGGATGAGCAGCCGCTGACGCCGCTGCTCGTCGAGCGCGCATGCGGCGAGACCCAGCTCTTCGTCAAGGAAGTCAGGGTCGGCGAGATGCGATACATCCTGTGCCGCAACCACGCCGAGGCGGAGCGCGACCGCAGCGACCGTCAAGCGATCGTCGCCGGGCTGGCCAAGCAGCTGGCGCGCGGCGACAAGGCGCTGATCGGCAATTCCGCTTACCGCCGCTACCTGCGCCGGACGTCGAGCGGCGACGGTAAACCCGGCCCGGCTTTCGAGATCGATCCCGGCAAGCTGGCCGAGGAGGCGCGCTTCGACGGCGTCTTTGTGTTGCGTACCAACGCCCGGGTCACGCCGCTGCAAGCGGTGTTGCGCTACCGCGACCTGCTGCAGGTCGAAGACCTGTTCCGCCGCGCCAAGGCGATCCTGCGGACCCGGCCGATCTATCATTCCAGCAACGCCGCGATCCGCGGACACGTCTTCTGCTCGTTCCTCGCCCTGATGCTGCAAAAGGAGCTGGCCGACCTGTGCCAGCACCACGGCCTCGTCATCGAATGGGCCGACCTGCTGCGCGATCTCGACCGCCTGCAACAGGCCACCATCGAGAAAGACGGCAAGCGCATCACCACCCGCACCGCCGTCACCGGCCAAATCGGCAGCGTCTTCCAGGCCGCCGGCGTCGCGCTGCCGCCCAATCTGCACGAACAAGCCGCCTGATCCACTCCACGCCATCCGAAATGTAGTGCTAACAGCCGAAACGGCTGCTGTAACCTATTGCAGCAACGCCTCTTTTTTGAAGGCACTGTTGAAGTCGGGTAAAGGTCTCACGGACAAGCAGCGCGACGCCAATAGGCTGCTGGGCGGTTCACAGCGCCACACCCTGTTGGTCGGCGGGGCCTCCTCGGGCAAGACCTTCACGATCCTACGCCGCATCATGGCGCGCGGCCTGCAGGCGCCGGGCTCGCGGCACGCGATTTTACGGTTCCGCTGGAACGCGGCGCGGGCCACGATTTGGCTCGATAGCTTGCCGACTGTGGCGCGGCTCTGTTTCCCGAACGCCGAGTTGGTCGACCATCGGCAGGACAGCTACGTCGAGGTGTGGCCCG
>JAFASL010000601.1 GCA_019244535.1 Alphaproteobacteria bacterium | reverse complement strand
CCCCAAGCGGCTCAATGCGTTTTCCCCAGCGATGGTTCAGGCCTTGCGCGAAGCCCTGCCCCGCCTGGGCAGCGACGCCCAGATCGGGGCGATTGTCATCACCGGGGCGGGGCGCGGATTCTGCGCCGGCGGCGACGTCAAGACGATGGAGACGCGCGCTAGCCAGAGCTTTGAGGAGCGCGTCGAAGGGCTGCGGCGAATGCACGAACTGCCGCTGCTGCTGCGAACAATTCCGAAGGTCGTCATCGCGATGATCAACGGCCCGGCGGTGGGGGCCGGGCTCGGGCTCGCCATGGCCTGCGACCTGCGCATTTCTGGCCGGTCCGCCCGCCTCGGCACCGGTTTCGCGGGAGTCGGCTATTCCGGCGATTTTGGTGGATCCTGGACGTTGACGCGCCTGGTCGGCACGGCGAAGGCCCGCGAGCTCTATTTCCTCGGCGACATCATCGATGCAAATGCAGCGGCCTCTCTGGGCCTCGTCAATCGCGTCGTCGATGACGAAGCGCTGGCGCGCGAAACCACCGCCCTTGCCCGCCGGATCGCCGACGGACCGCGGGTCGCCTATGGCTACATGAAGCGCAACCTATTCGCGGCTGAGACCGAGCCGCTGGCCGCGGTGCTCGAAATGGAGGCCCTGCATCAGGCGCGCACCGCGATGACCGAGGACCATTTGGAGGCGAGCCGGGCCTTTGTCGAAAAGCGCCGGCCGGTGTTCAAGGGCAGATGAAGAAGGGCGTGGTCTCGAGGTCTGTAAAATTGAATTAACCCCACGCCGCTGGCCGTGCAATCATGACTGCCCCCAAATACCGAACGAGGTCGTGATGGCAAAATACATGTTGGTCAGCTTCAGGACCTGCCCATGGGTGCAGCGCTCCGCAATCGTCCTGCGAGAGAAGAACACAGAGTTTGAGCTGCGCCATATCGAACCTGACAACCGTCCCGACTGGTTCCTGGCGATCTCGCCGCACAAGAAGGTGCCGGTGCTGCGCATCGACGACAAGGTGTCGCTGTTCGAGTCGAATGCGATCAACGAGTACCTCGACGAGACGATCGCGCCGCGCCTGCACCCCGAAGACCCGATCGCGCGCGCGATAAACCGCGCCTGGACCGATTATGTGCCGACTTTCGCCAGCACTGTAACGGCGGTCGCCTACGCCGACACCGAGGCCGATTACAACAAGGCTGCCGAGCAGATTCCGGTGCCTTTCGAACGCCTCGAGAAGGCTCTGGAAAAGCAGGGTAGCGGCCCCTTCTTCAACGGCGCCAAATATTCGCTGGTGGACGCGGCCTACGCGCCCTTCCTGCAGCGCTACGTGTTTCTCGACCGAGTCAAGAGGCTCGGCCATATCGAGAAGTTCCCGAGGCTCAAGGCGTGGTGCGGCGCGATACTCGATCGTGCGTCAACGCACTCGTTCCCGGCCGCCGAGTTCGAGGCGATGTATCGGGAGAATTTGAGGCGCCGCAACAAGTGGGTCGCGCAGTTCATCGAGCCTGTTCCCGCGGCCGCTGAGTAATCTGGCGAGCGCGGCATCAGCCGGGAGTGGCGTTGCTCGCAAATGGGATGAGAAGGGGTCTCACCGCATTGTGCCTTGCAGTCGCCGCCTCGGCGCTTTCAGCCTGCCAAGCAAATAACCAAACGGCTGTTCAGCAGCACAGCGGCACACTGGGTCCAGATTTCTGCGCCGCGCAGGACCCGGGGCGAGTCCTCAAAGCGGATCCGTCAAACTATCGGAGAATGGTCTCGCGCCTTGCAGCGGGAGATACGCTGCTCTTGACCCCGGGCTACTATGGTCCGCTGAAAATCGCCAATCTACGGGGCGCGCCCGGTCACTGCATCACCATCACCGGTCAGGCTGGAAATCGGCCTGCCGTCATTTTGGGAGAGACTGGAAACAGGACGGTCGAGATCATCGCCTCCAGCTATATCGTCATCAGGAATCTCGTTATCGATAGCCGCGGTCTGCCGGGCGCAGACGGCATCAAGGCCTCCGCATCGCCCCATCCGGCCACCCATCACATCGTGCTCGACGGCAATCTGATCATCGGCGCCGGCGCGAGCCAGCAGACCGACGGGATCACCACCAAAACGCCGACTTGGAGCTGGGCGATACGGCGCAACACAATCATCTCCGCCGGCACCGCGATTTATCTCGGAGATTCTGACGGGACTGCCCCGTTCATTGCCGGACTGATTGAGGACAATCTGGTCCTCGACCCGATCGGCTACGGCATGCAAATCAAATATCAGGTCGAGCGCCCGGCGCTGGCGGGAATGCCGGAAACAGATCAAGTCACCGTGATCAGAAACAACGTCTTCAAGAAAAACGGCCGCCCCTCACCCGACGGCGATCGCCCGAATTTGTTGGTCGGCGGGTTTCCCGAGACTGGAGCGGGTTCGCACGACCTTTATCAAATCTATGGCAACCTGTTGATTGAAAACCCGCGCGAGGCGCTTTTCCAGGGCTCCGGGCGGATCAGCTTCCATGACAATGTCCTGATCGGCGGCGCGCCTGCCGCCGCGGTGTTTCGTGATCATGATTTGCCGTTGAAATTCGCCGAGGTGTTCGACAACAAGATCTACTCGCAGCATGTCGGCATAAAATTCGACAGCCCGGCACGACAGGGTCTCTCGGTGTTCGGCAATGTCATTTTTGCCGAGACAACCCTGACCGGCCTTGACTACAGCATGAACGGCCCTCTCGCGCCGGACGCCGCCCGAACGAACCGGTCCGATGTACCCAACCAATCTATCACAACCATTGACAGCTCTGCCTATTAACTCGCACGCTCCAATTGCCTCCGACAGCTGGTGAATTCGCCATGTCACAGGACCCTGTCGTGATCGTGACGACGAGTTGGGATGACGGACACAGCGCAGACCTGCGCGTCGCCGAACTGCTTGCTGCGCATGGGCTGAAGGCGACCTTTTACGTCGCCTTCAACCATCCCAATAGAAAGGAGATCAGCGATGGCGAGATCAGAATGCTTTATCGCGCGGGCATGGAGATCGGCTCGCACACTTTGACCCATCGTCTGCTCACTGGCCGCCCAGCCGCTGAGGTGCATCATGAGTTAAAGGAAAGCAGGATGCGGCTGGAAGACATTGTTGGCGCGCCGGTGACTGCCTTTTCCTATCCGCAAGGTGCGTTCACCGCGGTGGCGCGGGCCGCCTTGGCTGAAACCGGCTACCGCCTCGGACGCTCCACAATAGCATTCCGTACCGCCTACGACTTCGATCCTTTCTTGATGCCGATCTCGCTCGAATTCTGTCCCTATTCCCGTTTCGCGATAACGCGGCATGCGCTGCGCGATGGCAACTTGGCGGGGCTGACCCATTGGGCACGGGTCGCGAAGCTGGAAACGGATCCTCTGTCTTTGGCACGGCTCATGTTCGATGAAATATTGCTGCGGGGCGGTATATTCCACGTCAATGCTCGCTCCTGGGAAATCGACAAAAATAAGCTTTGGGATCAACTTGACGATATGGCGCGATACATAGCAGGACATCCAGCGATCCATCACGCCACCAACAGCGAAGTTTTGTCATTCTATAACTAACCGGCTTGCTTTGCGGATGGGTGCTGGCAACCAGGCTCCGATAAAGAGGTGAGCGCCTGTGGCGGGGCGTGAAGGACGACAAAGTCGTCGGTTTCATTGAGTACAGAAAATTTTCCCGTCCGCTCGAAAATGTCACGATGGCGCGGGTCCACATAGATTATGATGATCTCGCAGCCAGATTGCTCATATTGCGAAATCAGTCGCGCTGTGACCGCCGCCATGACCGGCGGCCCGAACGGGTTGTAAAAGTAACAAACAAGATTGGATTTCGGTGGCTGGAACGAGGCCGCGTCACAATGGAGGCTGGCTACCTCGGCGCATCTGATGACGCTCCGCCTGATACTAATGCGAGCGATATTCTTTAGCGCTGTCTCGTGAAGCTCGCGCGAAAACTCCACTCCTATGACTTCCTTAAACGGAAACCCGGCTGCGACGATCAGCACTCTACCCTTGCCGGAACCGTAATCGATGAATGAGAACTGCGCGTAATCGAGCTCTAAGCCGTCAAGGACGGCTCGAATGGATCGAGCATTGCTCGGCCCATAGCGCACCGCGTATCGTGCGGAGGGAAAATTTAAAACATCGAGGGTTCGGATCTCGCGAATACCGCTCGTATCGGTGCCATATTCTTGGTCAAAACGGTCGGTTGCCTGTGACTTGCGGATGAGATTGGTGGTGCAGGAAAGGAGGAGGTTGTAGGCGGCCACCCGAATCAGTCCCAGTGGCCCGTGCCGGCGCCACGCGTATTGTAGCCACGCAATCGAATGGGACATCAATAAACGGGCCGCCGGAACCTCCTACCGCCAAGGCGGCTGTAAGCCACTTCACCCCTCCCGATGCGTGCGCAGCCTCACCCGATAGTGACCGCGCGGGGCGCGGAAGTATTGCTTGAGATGCTCCTTGATGCCGAGCCGCTTTGTCAGGTCGCCGCAGCAATCCGAGGCGGCGATGCAGGCGCGGTGTGAGAGAACAGCGAGCAGATGTCGGGCTGTCGGACGAAACAGGAATACGGTCGCACAAGGAAGCGATCCTGTGGCAAAGTCTTTTTTGTACCGCGCTTCGCCGAAGCCAAAATCGATGATTGCAAAGCGGCGTTCGCCGATTGCGGAGCGCAATGCGTGGTAGATGAGGACGATACCCGCGGACAGATCGCGCCAGCGCGGATCATAGCCGATGCATCGGAACTGCAGACAATCCCCCTTTGCAATCGCATAGGCGTAAGCGATCGCAGCGCCGTTATAGAAGAGAAGATAACCCCGCATCGCATCCCGGCTCGCTCGATCCGCCAGATCGGCCTTAAATTGCGCCGTATCCGGAAGCGCGACGCCGAGCAGTCTGTGCTGGTAGGTCTCGCGGGACACAGCGTGAGCGAGATGTTCAAAAATTTGGGCTTCCGGCACGGAGCGATAAGTGCGCAGGTCGATTTGCCCGCCGCTATATTCGGTGAACCGCCTCAGCTTGCGCCGGAGCTCGTGACGCACCTTGCCCGGCATATGTTGCACATAGCTGTCGAATGATTCGCCGGGATCGATAAAATAATAGACGGAAGCCTCCGGTACATAGCTCAGATAGTCGCGGGTAATCTTCAGCCATCGAGGACGGGTGGAAATCGGATAGGCGGGAATAACAGCCGCGTCATATTCCTCAAGGAGCGGAAGTACGGAAGGGGCAAGCTCTTCGAGAGACCCGGTAATACGACTGACATGCGTCGTGAGCTCGGCAGCCTGGAACTGCTCTGTATAAAAGCAGTATTCGCCGAAAAGATATTTCAGCCGATGGGGGGCGCCCTCCCACTCGTGCCTGACAATCACCAGACACGCCCCGTCGCCTGCTCTAGATAGCGCCAAATGGTTTGACCCAGAGGCGATCGCAGGCACGATGGCTGCGGGTCGGCCAAGATGTTCTCGGTGTCGAGCTCGCCAAACGTTTTCGAAACGAACTTCTCGGCATTCGCCGCCAGCAGTTGGCATAGCCGGAGGAGCCGGCGTTCATGAAGACGGACGACCGTCTGCGGGCGTTCCGGGGAGTATCGCCGCACGAGCTCAAAGCTGTGCAAGAGCAGGGTGATTATTCGCCAGCCGTCCGTCCAAGCGCGGCCGAGCAGGTGTTCGAATTCTCCCACCGAGCAGGCGCAGAGCTGGGCCGGTCTGATCCGGCCCAGTCCATCGCGAAACCATGTAATCGGGATTTCGATCACACCTTCAAGAGGTATCGCCTGCGAGATTTCGGGATGCGAAGGCAAGCGGCAAGATCTGTTCAAAAAAGGCGCAAAGTAGCTTGAATCGATCCGTATCCCGCTGCGTAGCGCCGCGCGAAGCGTTTCCAGACTCGCTCCCGCATTGCCTGCGCGGAACGCAACAACCCGTTCGGCCCCGGCGCGCGATAAATTTTCAAGGCCCTGATCCATAATCCGCCGCTGGTCATCCTCGGAAAAATCGTGCATGTACCTGCCTCGGCGATCGCCGACGAGCGGTCGTGGAAGATAGGGCAGCCATTCCGTGTGAATGTGAAGGGCCACCTCATGGCCGCGCAGCTGCACCAGGGTTACGAGCTCCTTGAGTAAATCGGTACCGACGACGCTGGTGCTAAGGGCCTCCAAGAATACTACCGCCTTTAAGCCATGCTGCTCGATCACTTCAAGCTGATAGCGCAACCCGCGCTCGCCGCGGTCCGTGATCCCAAAGATATCGCGGTCTATTGCGAAGCGGCCTCGGTCGCGCTTCCAATCCGAGGTATGTGGCGCCACCTCGGCGTCTATAGTAAGGATGACCGGGACAGGTTCGACGGGAAGACTAACTTTGCTACTATATTGAGCCGCACCCGGTCTGATCTTCTCACGCGCTCTGGGTTGATTAGCGATTGTTTTCTTGACCGGACTCGCGCACGCTTCTGGACCGTGAGCGGTTAAGCTTTTATTGAGAGGCTTTGCAGCCTGCTGGTCGGCGAGGGAGACCTCGTTCAATACCGCCTCCTCGTTCTAATTTGCTGCGCAAATCTTCCTGGTTGCGAACCTCGCACTTAAATCGGATTTTTAGTCAAGTATCAAATTATTTGAGGTTAATAAGTTGATGTCCGACCCGGCGGCGAAACTCGCTTGCCGCCAAACGCCGCTGCCAAACGGTTCAAAATTCTCCCAGAATCTCGCTTGTTAGCCTGTTTGATTATCGGCAGCCAATACCGATCCGCTCACGCCCTCGATGCCGCCGTTCATCAATTCCTCAAACTGACCGGGCGTCGATATTGCACGGCGCAGTGAGTTGAACTCGAAACCAGGGATTGCTCGCGCCAGCGCACGGAGGAGGCGCGTGATGATCGGAAAATCCTCCGCGCCGTAAAAGGCGATCTCGAGCGCGAGATCTATTTCATGCTCGATAGCGACGTCGAGCAACGCGAGATAGTCCTGGACGGTGATAGCCGGCGCATTGCTTATTTGGGCCACGACCGAGCTGATCTGGACGAACAAACGGGCCTGGCGGTCGAGCAACAGCGTCGCGTCAGCACCGCCGGCCCTGGCCTCGCCAATTGCGGTGGCCAGCTGATGGCACTCGTTCTCCATCTTTACCCAGAGCTCGTGCAAGTTGGCGGCCGAAGCTTGCGCCCGTTCGCTCACAGTCCGACCTACCTCGAACCCTCGTCGGATCGAGATTAGTTCGCGATGCGCCGGCCCGGCTGTCCAAAACGCGTCCAAAGCCGTCGGACGCGCTCTGTGGGTCAGTCTCGCCGATGGGCGAGATTCGGTCGGCCGCCGCGCCGTCGCTGAAGCCGCGTGGCGCGCAACCCCGGGAGCCCGTGAGCATCGAATGCGCGTTGCCAGGATTGGAGCTCTTCCTCAGACAGCTCGTAGCGCCGGCAAGCTTCCTCAAGCGTGATCGCGCCGTCGCGCAGCGCTGCGAGAACCGCTGCTTTACGGCGAGCCACCCATCGCTTGGTGTTTGGCGGCGGCAGATCGGTCATCCGCCAAGCCCATCGCCAGCATCGGCTTCGGCGCCCGTTCCGTCGCGCCGGGTTCGGACCGCGGGCAGGGCGAGCGGCGGCGCTGCTTGGT
>JAFASL010000921.1 GCA_019244535.1 Alphaproteobacteria bacterium | reverse complement strand
TTATAGATCGGCTGGTTGAGGAGCTTGCCCTTCAGGTCCCAGAGCGCAATGTCGAGCGCCGCCAGCGCGCCGGTCAGCGCACCCTCGGGCCCGAGCTTGACAAAGGTGTGCAGCAAAGTGTCGAGCAGAACCGCATGGTCGAGCGGGTCCTTGCCGATCAGTGCCGGCGCGAGATTGTGCTTTAAGATCCCCAGCGAGGCGAGGCCGCCCTGCATCGGCGACGCCTCGCCGATGCCGAACAACCCGTCATCGCCGTGAACCCTGACCCAGGCGCTGCGCTGCGCGGGCCTGTCCTCCGGCGCCCATTGAACCTGAAATACTTCGATGTCACGGATCTTCACGATACTCTCCGGCGCGGCTTTGGCTGTCTTGCGGACCGGCCGGATCGAGAATAGAGCGCGAGTTTTTCCCGCGCAACCGGTGCGGATCAGAACATAGTCCAGATATATGCAAAGAACGTATTGTTGCTGCTGGCGTTTCTCCCCGTACCGTCGATGTTTGTTGTGGCTCCGTCGAATTTGGTCCAGTGGGTGTATTGCAGGCCGATACGGAAATTGAGCCACGGCCAGAACGCCGGGCCGCCATGGCTGAACGGCAGATAGGCGAGGTCGAAGATCCATCCGGCGCTGTTGGGACCGCCGCTGAACGTGCCGTAAAGCGCGGCGTCCCCGGTGCCGCCAACCGAGACCCGCCCGGCGGTAACGCTCCAGGTGTGGTCATAAATATATGAAGCCGACGCATTCAGCGATCGCAGTGTGTTGTTGGAATTGTTGGCGAGACCGAGCGTCTGGCTGGCGCTGGTGTTGTGGTTTTCGTGAATCCACGCGACCCGCGCGGTTACGGTGTGCGGATCGCCCAAATACTGGTACTGAGTGTCGATTCCGATGTCGGTAAACGAATCATTGCCCGCGGCGGACATCCCCATTGGCACAACTTTAGACGCGAGCCCGAAGGTGCCGATTTCCCATGCGTGGTCGCCAAAAACCGGTTCGGCGGCAACCCGCCAGTACGGCGCAATACCACTGATCGGGCTCTGCCCCGTCGTATCGATACCGAGAACCAGCTGGGTGTTGGTGGACAATGGCCGGTATCCGCCAAACTCGAAATAAAACGTGTCGTCGAGGAAAGCGTAGGTGCTGAGGCCGGCTACTTGTTGCGCGTAGACTTGCTCTATAAACGTTTTTGCCGTCGGCATCGGCGCCAGTTGCGAGCTAATGTATGGAAAGCTCCAGGCGGGTATCGTATTCCAGACATCCTGAACGGTCGGGTTGTTGTTTGCGGTTGCGCCCCACAGCAGCTTGTGGCCTCCAATGTCGAGTGGGGCGACGTAGCGAATGTCCGTGTTGTCCCAGCTGAAGCGGCGAGTGACATCGTTGAATGTTCCCTGAATGAATGCCCCGAGATTGTCGGTAAACCGACCGCCGGTAAACAGGCTCATCTGCTGCATCACGAGATTATTGTTCACCCCAAACCCAGGCGCTGCACCGCCGGGCTGGGCGGCTTGGGTATTTGTAAACGTCGGTTGCAGCATCACCGCAAAGGGCGGGCCGGTCCAATCGCCGCCGCCCAGTGTGTAACCGCCCAGCTTGAAGCGGCGGCCGAACGGTGTCAGCTCCAGAAACGCGGTATGGCAGGTCGCGCATGGCTGGCCAGTCTGGCGTGCGTAGAGGGGAAGCGACACAGCACGCCGCGGTGTCAGCGCGATGACGAGAACCGCGGCAATTGTTGCCGCACTGAGGAGAATCGTGAATATCAGCCGGCCGTAGCCTACACCGACAGCTCGCAGCAGCTGGCGCGCACCCGCAGTCATCCCGAAATTCCCCGACCTCCAGTGCAGGCGGCAGCAATGCGCTTGCGCCACAAAATTTTTATTGGCTGCTACGACTCCGTTGGAGCAGGGTTATTCCATCGGACCCGCCTCACGACTGCCTGCTCGGTATGAAGATACGGCACGAGCCCTGCGGGCTGATCTGACCGTCTACCATCTTGCAGGCGTCGGGCGGCTGGAACTGCGTGCACCTTTCACACCGCTTGTCACCATCGGGGTGATCTTGATAGGCGACCGCCTGCTTGGAGATCTTTGGCGCTGCGTTGGCATTGTTCAACGCCGCGGAAAGCGTCGCACTGCCAACTGCGCCTGCCGCAGACTGCAGAAATGTGCGGCGGCAAAGCGGGGCGCGGGTTCTAAGCATGTGATCCCTTCAAGCCGGTCGCAGTGATGGGCGACCTTTCCCGGCAGTACGACTCGTCGCGCGCCGAATTATTCCGAGCCGCCCGAAGGCGTTCCGCCGAGCAATTGACCCCGCCGCAGAGATCCCACTGTATGGAAGAGCCCGGATTACAAGGCGCGCACAATGCAGCCTGGGCTGTGTCGACTGGGCGCGGAAGGCTTAGTTAACGGAAATGTGATTACAAAGTGAACAAGCCAGCTGCAATGATAAGGGGAGACGGACGGGAGCGCGGCAAGCGACAGGACAAACCCACAAGTCGCCGACATTTGCGGCGGCTGCCCGGGAGCCGTCTTTCACGAACGGTGAGGCAATGCCGGATCGAGCCACTCTGATCGAGGCCCAGATCCCTGGATTGCGCCGGTTCGCCTGCGCGTTGTTGCGCGGCGACCAAGAGGCGGCGGATGACCTCGTCCAGGATACCCTGGAACGTGCGCTGTCGTATTGGAATCTGCGACGGAAGCAGGACAATCCAAGGGGTTGGCTCTATACGATCCTTTACAACCGATTTCTGTCCGAGCAACATCGGGTGCGGCGGAGAGGTCCGCATGCGGCGTTGACGGAGGACACCGATCTGCCGGGTATCGAAGGCGGTCAGCACTCGGCACTGGAGCACAGGGATCTGTTGCGCGCCTTCGCGGCATTGCCGGAGGAGCAGCGTGCGGTGTTGTTATTGGTCGGCGTCGAGGATGCGTCCTATCAAGAGGCGGCGCGGGTGCTGGGAGTGCCGATCGGTACGGTGATGTCGAGGCTTTCACGCGGGCGGGAGCGGCTGCGGCGTTCCATATACGGAGAGCTCGGCCAGAATGTTCGGCAATGCAACGGTCCGCTGCGGAGAGTGAAGTGAGGGCGGCGAGCCGGCCTATAGAAGAGGACGATCTACAGGGGTGGGTTGACGGTCGACTGACGCCCGAACAGGCCGAAGCGGTCGAGACCTATTTTGCCGCTCATCCCGAGGCGAAGGAGCGCTGGTCGCAATATGCGGCGCAGAGGGCGGGATTGCGCGCGGCCTTTGCGGAAAATGCCGAAGCGCCGATACCGGCCCGACTGCGGGTTTCCCGTTTGCTGGCGGAGCGGCGGACGCGGCGTTATCGGCAGTTCGCCCGCATTGCCGCAGCGATCGCTCTTCTTGTGGCGGGCGGGATCGGCGGGTGGGCTGCTCACGATCTGCTGCCGGGCCTGACGTCGTCAGCCTCGGCGGTGCTCGCCAGCTCGGTCTTTGACGATGCCATTGCGGCGCACCGGACCTTCTCGGTGGAAACGCGCCACCCGGTCGAGGTCGGCGCCAACGAAGAAGCCCATCTCGTGCAATGGCTGTCAAAGCGTCTCGGTCGCCCGCTGATTATCCCCGACTTGAGCGGGCTCGGTTTCCAGCTGATGGGCGGAAGGCTGCTGCCCGCCGATAGCGGGCCCGCTGCACTCTTCATGTATGAAGACGACAAGGGCACTCGTCTCAGCTGCTACTATCTTGTCGCTGATATTGCCGGTGGATCGGAGTTCAAGTTTCATGAGCAGAATGGAATAAATGCATTCTATTGGATAGAAGACGGGCTCGCTTACGCGATCACTGCCAATATGCCCCGCGACAGACTGCTCAAAATCGCGGAGATCGTTTACCAGCAGAATTCTGCCGGCGGCGCGAAGGCAAAGCTCCCGCCGGCGCCGGGCAAGCCCAGCTGATCCTCCCGCAAAATTCGATTTTTATCGGCGAGGCCGGAATAACCCATCCTTTCGCGAGTCGTAGGGATCGCGGGGGACGCATTCCAACGCGATGCGGCAGCCCTTTGCCGGACTGTCCTCCGTTCGGCGTTCCGGCCGGTGCTCTGCCCTTGGGGAGGACAAACTTTATGAAACTCATCAGTGGAAGCTTTACCTCTGCCGCGCTGCTCGCGGCGTGCTTGATTACCAACTCGTCGGCTCGCGCCGACGATGGGGGCGATGATCAGTCAAACCACTACATCGTCACTAATCTCGTATCCGATATTAAAGGCCTGGGACAGGCTCCGAATACCGACCCTGTTCTACAGAATGCTTGGGGCGTGGCGTTCACGCCGGCTGCCAGTCCTTTTTGGGTTTCGGACAATGCGACCGGCTGTTCGACCCTTTACGATGGGGACGGGACTGTCCTCTCGTTGCAGGTCGGGATCCCGCTGCCCGGCGGCGTTGTCCCCAATACTGCTTGCAAGCACGTCAACCCGCCCCCGGCCGCCCCGCCGAATCCGACGCCGGCTGCGCCCACCGGCATGGTATGGAATCCGACGACCAATCCCATGACCGCGTTCCTTGTCCCCGGAACAACCATGCCTGCATCGTTTATTTGGGCCACCGAAGATGGAACAATTTCTGCCTGGACCGGTAATCTGTCGCCAAATCCGAACAACGCACGCCTCGCCGTCGACAATGCCGACACCACGAATGGCCCCGTCTTTAAGGGGTTGGTGTTTGGCGTCAATGCAAACGGCGTCTTCCTATTCGCGACTAACTTTCGGGCTGGAACGGTCGACGTTTTCGATCACACTTACACCAAGGTTAGTACCGACGGAGGGTTTGCCGATCCGGATATCCCGGCAGGCTTCGCACCGTTCGGCATCCAGAACATCGACGGTGTCCTCTTCGTGACCTATGCGAAGCAGAACGCCCAAAAGCACGATGACGTCGCCGGTCCGGGCAATGGCTTTGTCGATGTATTTGATACCGACGGTCATCTGCTGCGCCGTTTCGCCAGCCGCGGCACGCTCAATTCTCCCTGGGGCGTGGCGCGGGCATCTTACGCTTTCGGCCGCTTTAGCGGAGACGTCCTGATCGGCAATTTTGGGAATGGTCAGGTAAACGCGTTCGCCTCAAATGGGGATTTCCTCGGAGCGCTGCGAGACGGGAAGGGAAAACCACTAGCTATTGATGGGCTGTGGACGCTGACGCTCGGCGGCGGCGCGAAATCGAGCTCTGATACCCTATACTTCACCGCCGGTCCCAATGGCGAGATGGATGGGTTGTTCGGTACGATCACCCCGGCTGCCAACAAATAAATCCCACTCAGGCGTACCTCCTACTACCACGCCAGTGCCCAGCCATCGCGGCGCGGGTCGGAGCCGGCGAGAAGCATGCCCGACGCCGCGTCGCGGCGGATGATCTCGACGCTGCACGGGCCTTCCAGATCGCCGACCGTCTTGACCGGGTGACCGCGGCGCACCAGCTCCGCGCGCACCGCCTCCGGAAAACGCCGCTCGATCGTCAGCGCATCCTCGCCGTCATGCGGCCAGTTGGCATATTGACCGGGGACGTTTGAGGTCCAGCGCGGCATTTCGGCGGCCTGCTGCGGGTCGAGCCCGAAATCAATCATCGCGGTCAGCACCTGCAGGTTGATCTGCACCTGGTTGTCGGCGCCGGGTGTGCCGAAGACACACCACAGCGCGCCGTCCTTCAGCACCAGTGGCGGGTTCATCGTGTGCCGCACCCGCCGGCCGGGGTGCAGCCGGTTGGGATGACCGGGTTCGAGATGCCAATAGCTCATCCGGTTGTTGAGCAGGATCCCGGTGTCGCCCGCGATGACCCCCGATCCGAACCCGCTATTGATGCTCTGCACACCCGAAACGGCATTGCCTTCCGCATCGGCGGTGCAGAAATAGGTCGTATCGCCCCCGGTGAGCGCCATCGCGCGCGTCGGGGCGGCACGCCGCAGGTCGATCTGGCTAGCCAGCCAGGCCGCATGATCGGCGGACAACAGCTGTGCGAGCGGCGCCTCGACCGAGCCCGGATCGGCGCCCCAGCGCTCGCGGTCGGCGAAGGCGAGCTTTTTCGCCTCGATCATGACGTGCACCCCGTCGGCCGACAGGAGGCCGAGCCCTGCGAGATCGAACTGTTCGAGGATCTTCAGCTCTTCGAGCAGTACGAAGCCGGTAGAGTTTGGCGGGGCTTCGAGCACAGCGAAGCCGCGATAGTCGATAGAGATCGGCTCCTGCTCCTCCGCCTCGTAGGCCTCCAGATCGGCCGCTGAAACCAAGCAGCCGGCTGTATCGAGCCCAGCCGCCAGCCGCCGCGCAAGGCGGCCGCGGTAGAAAGTCTCTGCCCCCTCGGCGGCGATCTCCTCGAGCGTGCAAGCAAGCTCGGGCTGCGAGATAACCGCGCCGAGCGGTGGCGGCTCATCGCCGGCGAGAAAAATTGCCGCGCTGCACGGGTCGGCTAGGAGGGTAGCGCGATATTCATCCGCAAAATGGCTGTAGGCGCGAGTGGCGCCAAACCCCTCGCGAGCAAAGGCGATCGCCTCGGCAAACAGGTCGGGCCAGGGAAGCCGGCCATACCTTTGGTGCATCAGCCCGAGCCCGGCGACGGACCCCGGAACGGAAACCGAAAGCGGTCCGATGC
>JAFASL010000493.1 GCA_019244535.1 Alphaproteobacteria bacterium | reverse complement strand
AATGTCGGACCCATTACAGGTAAATTGCTCCGGGATCTCGTTGCCCGGCGGGATCGCCGGACTGGCCAGCATCTGAGGCATAGCGGTCTCCGCATTGCCCGAATTTGACTCTCCCGATAGAGATAGCCTGTGGGTTTCTCAACGAGTAGCGGGTTATGAGCGAGGCGAAGTCCTTCCGGAGCGGGCTGCTGGTGTTCCCGAACCTGACCCAGCTCGATCTGACCGGTCCCTACGAGGTTCTTGCGCGATTGCCGGGCGCGGAAACACTCTTGCTGTGGAAGAACCTGGATCCGGTGAGGTCGGAGCACGGCCTCACGATCCAGCCGATGGCGACCCTTGCGTCCTGCCCACCCCTCGACTTGATCCTCGTGCCGGGTGGGGCGGGGATCAATCCTTTGCTCGAGGATATCGACGTCCTTGATTTTTTGCGCCGCTCCGCACGGGAGGCGCGCTACGTCGTCGGCGTATGCACCGGGTCCTTGGTTCTGGGCGCCGCCGGACTACTGCGTGGGCGGCGCGCCGGCACTCATTGGATGTCGCGCGACATGTTGCGGGCCTTCGGCGCCGAGCCGGTCGCGGAGCGCGTCGTCATCGACGGCAATTTGTTCACAGGCGGCGGCGTCACTGCGGGCATTGACGTAGCGCTGACTGTCGCCGCGGAGATCGCCGGAAGCGAGGTGGCGCAGGCAATACAGCTCGGCATCGAATACGATCCGGCGCCGCCTTTCGCGTCGGGGTCGCCGGAGCGCGCCGACCCGGCGATCCTCAAGGCGGTAATTGCCCGGGCCGAACCCCGGCAGCGGGACCGTGCCGAACGTGTCGCCCGCGCCGCCGCGGCGCTTTAGGCGCCAAATTCGGCCCCCGCAATCCTGGGGGCTTCCGCGGAACCGCTCCTGAAGCGGTGCGTTGGCGAGAAATAACGCACCGCCTCAGGAGTTTATCATGATCACCGACGTCGGCGCCGCCGGCTTTCCCCCGAGCCGGCGGGAATTATTGAAATCGACGACTGCCTTCATGGCGGCGGCAGGGGCCGTGTCGACCGCCGCCGCTGCCCAGCCGCCGACCAACACTGCGACCCAACAGGCGGAAAGCGCTAACCGCCCCGCCAGTAGCCTCCAGCATAAAAAAAGACTGGTTGGCTACATGTTGGCGCACGAGCAGTTCACCGTGCCCGAACTGGTCCGGATCGGCGATTGGGCGACGCATGCCGGCTTTAACTTGCTGGCAACAAGCGACCATCTGCAGCCGTGGCAGGCGAATGAGGGACATTGCGGCCAAGCCTGGGTCACTCTCGGAGCGGTCGGCGAGCGAACGAACCCCGCATGGATCGGCACCACCGTCACCTGTCCGACCTTGCGTTACAACCCGGCGGTCGTCGCCGAGGCGTTTGCCTCGTTGAGCCTGCTCTATCCCGGCCGGGTATTTCTCGGGGTCGGATCAGGGGAGTCGCTGAACGAGGAGGCCGGCACCGGAATTTGGCCGAAATGGCCAGAGCGCTGGGATCGCCTGATCGAAGCGGTTGGCATTATCCGCTCCTTGTGGAGCGGCGAGCGGGTGGCTCACAAAGGTAAATACTACAATGTCGAGGCACAGCTTTACGATCTTCCGCCACAACCAATTCCGCTTCTTACCGCGGCAAATGGACGTAAGTCGATGCGGCTTGCCGGCCAACATGGCGACGGGCTGATCACCGATCCCCGCAGCTGGAAGCAGTACAAATCCGAATGGGAAGGTGGCGCCAAAGACGCGGGCAAGAACCCCGCCGATATGCCCGTTCTGATCGAGCAATTTGTCGTCGTCGGCGATAAAAACGAAGCACAGCGAGCAGCCGAACTCTGGAGATTTCTACCGAAAGGCTTCAAGAAATACTACAACGTCGCAGATCCCGCCGAAATCCAAAAACAAGCCGATAACGAGGTGCCGCGGGATCAGGTATTCAGCGAGTGGCCGGTAGGCACGGATCCCGCGATCCACATTGAAGCCATCAACAAATTGTTCGACAGCGGCGCGACGGTCGTCAACATCCACTCGGGGCAGTCCGACCAGAAGAAAGTCATTGATTTCTATGCCAGCTCGGTTTTGCCGAAACTGGGCATTCGCTCATAACCGGCTGAAGTCAAGGTTCTACGGTTTGATGTAGACCGTCTCCCCCTCGACCCGCACCTCATAGGCCGGTACGTCGGCTGAGATCGGACCGTCGACGAGTTTGCCGGTACGCAGATCGAACAGCGCGAAGTGCAGTGGGCATTCGATCAGATGGCCGAGCAACCGGCCACGCGACAGGGGTGCGTTGCGATGCCCGCAGACGTCGCGCAGCGCATAAAACTGGCCCTCGACATTGGCGAGCACGATTCGCTGACCATCGACGGCAGCGAATTTCATCTCGCCCGCCGCCAGCTCGCTGACCCGGGCGACGGCGACAAAGCCCTGCGGAATAGCGCTCACGATCGGCATTCTCGCTGCAGGAGCCCTCGCCCGCCGCGGGCGGAGGGCTAACCGCAGCGAGCCGTATGGTCTCAGTTCAGCTCGAAGCAGAACATTTTAGCGGCATTTTCCGAGGTGATCTTGCGTTGATCGGCCTCCGGCACGCCTTCGAACATACGCCACAAGAATTGCTGCGACCGCGGGAACGTCGCCTCGGCGTGCGGGTAATCGCTGCCCCACAGCATCGTGTCGACGCCGATATAGTCGCGCAGCTTGATGCCAATGTCGTCTTCCATGAACTCGACAAACATGTTGCGCTTCCAATAATCGCTCGGCATCAGCCCTTCTTTCGAGCGCCAGCCCTTGGTGAAGACCGGGCGTTCGAGATAGGTGAAGTCCATCTGCTTCAGCCAGTGCGGGATCCATGCCGCCTCGTGCTCGACCGAGCCGACCTTCAATCCGGGGAATTTGTCAAAGACCCCGGCGAACACCATCGAGCCCAGTGAATAGCGTACCCAATAGTCAGTGGTCGAACGTCCGGCGCCGGTCATCTGCGTCACGTCCATCGTGAATTCGTTGGCCGGAACACCGTCCCGCGGGGTCGCGATATGCAGCAGCAGCGGGTGCTTGTGCGCCTCGGCCGTCGCCCAGAAGCGGTCGTAGACGGGGCTGC
>JAFASL010000395.1 GCA_019244535.1 Alphaproteobacteria bacterium | reverse complement strand
TGCGTGTCGTCCATCGGCACCCAAGCGCGCGTGTTGACACGGTCGAACGGGCCCTGCGGCGTCTGCGTCCAGAAGGGGAACAGGAAATTGGCGAAACGCCAATAGGTCTGACCCGGCTCCGCCGCGCGATAGGCGCAATACATCGTGCCGTAGTTCGTATCGGTGACGTGATATTCCGGGGCCCGATTGGTCACCGTCCAGCGCAAGAGGCTGGCGGGCGGGACGTCGTCAGGTTGCACGCTGCCGGTGTGCAGGAAGCCGAAATGCGAGGTGTCGATGTCGCCCTCCAAGGCCTGCAGCCAGTTGCACTCCCGCTGCACGAACGAGATCTGCAATTCGGCTTCGGGCAACAACGAGGCTTCGATCGCCGGCAGTGGCGGCGCCTCCTTCCGCGCGCCCATGTAGACCCAGATCAGGCCGTTGCGTTCGTCGACGTTATACGCCTTGGCCCTGATTTTCTGCTTGAAATCCTGATGCGGCGGCGCGTTCGGCATATCGACGCAATTGCCGGCTGCATCGTATTTCCAGCCGTGATAGACGCAGCGCAAGCCGTTCTCCTCGTTGCGGCCGAGGAATAACGAGGCGCAGCGATGCGGGCAGCGGTGATCCATGATGCCGACCCGCCCCGAGCTGTCGCGAAATGCGATCAGCCGCTCGCCGAGCAGTACCAGCCGCATCGGCGCGCCGTCCGGCTTGAGCTCGGAGGACATGGCAGCCGGGATCCAGTACTGCCGCATCATCTCGCCCATCACGGTACCGGGGCCGACGCGGACCAGATCATCGCTGTCCTTGTGCTTGCTCATCGCTGACCTCACGACCAGAGGGCGAAGCCGAGGCCGGTGCCCGACCCGGCCGGCGTACGATATCCGGGAACGTAGCGCGACCAGGCAAAATCGAGATGCTCGGCAGCACCGGCAACGCAAATCCACATTCGGATCTCCGAACTGCCGGAGTTGAGCTTGTGCCGCGGCAACGACTGCAGCGCGTCGCCATCCTTGCGCGCGCAGGCATCGAGGACGCCGCGGTCGAGCTCTTCATCGACGACAAAATGGCTGAGCCCACCCGAGCCAACGACGCCGACCCGCGCGTGGCCGGGGTAGGTCTCGACGGCCTCCCGGATCGCCTGGCCGAGCTTGTAACAGCGCCTTGGCGTCGGCTGGTTCGGCGGAAAATACGTATTGATGAACACTGGCACGACCGGCAGCGCCGGATCCTCCATCAACCGCTTACGGACAAACGCGAAAGCATGCCCCTCGCCCTTGCCCTCCGGCAGCGCGTCCGACGAGACCGGGTCGAACTCGCGATCGACGAGGGATGTGATCAGGTGCAACGCCAGGCCGCTCTCTACAGGGTAGGAGCGTGGCTCCTTCTCCTCGTAGTAGCGCGCTGTCGCCCGGCGCGCCCAATCGGGGCCGGAAAAACCATTCAGCGGCACGTTGCGGATCGTCTTACCGTGATAAACCACAAAGCCGGGGAGGTTGTCGTCGCGGTACAGCTCTTTGTGATCATCGCCGATGACGATCAGCGCGTCGAGCTCGGCACGCCGAAGGGCATCCTTCAGGTATGCGACCCCGGCCTGCGCGTCGGCGTGGCGCAAGGCGAACCGCTCCGGCGTCAATTCCGCAGCGACGTGTGGCTCTGCCCGCTGCAACAGCGTCTCATAAGTCGCCGGCTGGCCCTGTTTGTCGAGGAAGTCGCGAACCGCATCTCTGTCGATGAATCGCGGCCAATCCTCGGCCGGAGCATTGAGCATTGGGGTATGCGAAGTACCGATCCCGAGGACCAGCCGGGCCATCACCTTTGCTCCTTCCCGTTCATGGGGTGTGCTTGGGAAAGCCTAAGGTCGATGCCCCGAGGAGGTCAACAGCTGTCGGTTGGATTGGTTGCTGGGCCGCACAGGTTCTTACCCGGCTGCAGGCGGCTACCTTTCAAGCCACTGGCGCTCGATTGTCGGCGCGCCGATATAATAGCCCTGCAGACAATCGATCCCCTCGGCGCGCAACATCGCGGCGTCCTCGGCACTTTCGACGCATTCGGCGATCGTGCGCAGGCCAAAACCCTTTGTGAGACTCAGGAGGTGGCGCAAAAAAACGCGGTTCTCCGGGCTGCCGGCGAGATTTCGGATGAACGAGCCGTGGATTTTAAGCGTATCCACAGCCAGGCTCTGCAGATGCCGCAGCGAGGTGTGACCTGCGCCGAAATCGTCTAGCGCGACCCGGCAGCCGGCGTCTCGCAAGGTGTCGACGAACCGGGCGCTTTCGTCGATGTCATCGAGTGCCGCAGTCTCGGTGATTTCGATTACCAGGCGGCGGGCAAGCTCGGGGCGGTTGCGCAACCGAGAAAGCAGGGTGCGCAACCACGCCCGGTCGCAAGCGGTCAACCCAGATACGTTGAAGCCCAGCCTCACTTCGGGATGGGTGCCGAGTTCCCGCACCGCTTTTTCGAGCACGAAGCGATCGATGAGGCCGATCAGGCCACTATGCTCGACGGCTGTGATGAACTCCGCGCCGGCGAGAATGTTCCCCGCCTCGTCACGCATCCGCAACAGGCACTCGAAATAATCGACTATCCTGGTGTCGGCGCAGACCACCGGCTGATATGCAAACAGCAAGCGGTTCTGGCGCAACGCCGCTTTCACCGAGTTGCCGATCTCCGAATTACGCCGCTGTTTGCTTGGGTATGTGCTGTCCCGGTGCTGATCCACCTTATCGGCGCCTCGGCTTTTTGCCGCTCATGTGAGTTCGGAAACGGAGACAACGCTGGCAGCCGGTGCCGGGTGCACAGCCCAATCCACCGCTTCCAACGTCCAGCGAGGGCAAGCTCGAGCGCAAGCTAGCCGTCGAGCCTTGAAGAATTCCTAATCGCTCGCCTCCGACATCGGACT
>JAFASL010000262.1 GCA_019244535.1 Alphaproteobacteria bacterium | reverse complement strand
AGCGTGCGCTCGGCTCTGGCCCGGATATCCTCGACGGTAAAGCCGCGTTTCAATGCCGCGACCTGTTTCATGGGGTTGATTCTGCGCCCGGTCTCCGGCGGCGCGCGATCGAGTATCCGCGATTTGTCGAGATGGATATGCGTCTCAACCAGCCCGCCGCATGCGAGCCGTCCGCAAGCATCGTAAACCTCGGTCACCGCCGCCAAGCTCTTTTCAATGGCGACGATTTCCCCGTTCGCAATGCCAATATCCACGGGACCCGCGGCGGGATCCGCGGCAAGCCGGACGTTGCGAATGATCAGATCCATCGCCAGAACACCTTGCTATGCGAGAACGCCCCGGCGCCCTCGCGAGGTGCTGTCATTGCGACCCGCGGGCTTGACCCGCGGGGAAGCAATCTCGGCCCCGTAGTGCCTGGCCGACCGAGATTGCCGCGTCGCTCCGCTCCTCGCAATGACGCCAATAAGTGTTCTCAGTAGCAATAAAAAGCTATCTCGCGCTCGTCAGGTGTAGATCTTGACGAGCTCGCCATGCGCCCATTTGACGGCCTCTTCCGGCGGCGTCCCCTGCACCGCCTTCGCGTACATGTCGGAAATGATGTACTTTGAGATTACCTCGGCGGCTTTTCGATTTGCCGGCCCGGCATAGCCGGCAAAATGCCCGCTCTCCGCCGCGGTGCGAAACGGCAGCATGATCGGGTCTTCCTGCCACAGCTTGTTGTTCTCCCACACCTTTGTGGGTCCGACTGAGAACCCTTGCTGCGTCACCCACCATTGCTCGTAGATTTTCTCGCTGTGGAACCAGCGCAGGAAATCTTTCGCGGCTTTCTGGTTTTTGCTATAGCCCATGACCATGTCGGCGAACGGCACATGCCAGCTGAACGGGCCGGCCGGCCCCTTTGGCAGCGGAGCGTGAAAGATGTCGTCCTTCAGGGGCTTGCCGTCCTCGGTCTTGTAGGTGTCGGGCTTCTTTTTGGCTTCGAGATAGATCGAGGCGCCGTTATTGGTGGCGCTGATCGTGCCGGAGAGGAAGGCGCGATTGTTGCCTGAATCGTCCCATGCAAAGCCGCCATCGTCGCAGGCGTCCTTCCAGAGCCCGACCGCGAATTTGACCGACTCGATAGTGCCGGGGCTGTTCAGCACGACGGTCTTGCCATCGGCTTCGACCTCCTTGCCGCCCCACGACCAGAGATAGGGGTACCAGAACGCGTTCGCATCGCCAAAGGCGTGCGCCAAGGTCTGGCCGAGCGGATGCCCTTTGGCCTTCAATTTCTTGCCGGCCTCGCGCCACTCCTCCCAGGTTTCCGGATATTTTTCCGGCCCATAGCCGATCTCGTTCCACCATGAGGAGCGATTGACGATCTGCAGGCCGACAATCGTGTTCGGGACGGCGATCCATTTCTTGCCGTCAAAGGCGATCGCTTTGGAGGTTTCGTAATAGCCGCCCTGTGCTTTGCCGATTTCCTCCGCAATGTCGCTGACATCGGCGGCGCTGTCGCCATAGAGCTGCGCCCAGTTGTTGATCTGGCAGATGATGTCGGGGCCGCTGCCGGACTGGATCGCCGCGGTCGTGCGCGCCTGGATCGTCAGGCCGTCCACGGTTTCAAGATTGAATTTGATGCCGAGATCCTTTTGGCATTGCTCGAGGATCTTCCCTCTCAGCATCTGATCGGAGACCGGCACATAATCGGACCCCCTGACCCAATGCAACGTCGTGCCCTGCGCGAAAGCAGGCGCGCGCCCCGAGGCGAGAATGCCGGTCAGCCCGCCGCTCGCGGCGCTCAGCGCACCTGCGCCGGAAACCTGCAAGAAGCGGCGGCGAGTGGTGGGTTGCATCATTATCCCTCTCTTTCTACTTCGATTCCTTCCGCCAGATTAAATCGTGCCTGCAATACCGGTCCATCCGGCGGGCCCGTACCGTGCCGTCGCCTTCGATCCTGCCGTTGACCATTATCTCCGTACGGGTACCCTCGGTTCTAACGCTTGGTGCGGAATATAACATCGCCACCTCGCCTTGCAGCCCGACCGTTCCTTCGAAGATCAAGCCTTCCGGGCTGGTATATCGCGCCTGACCATTCACGACTGTCAGCGGTCCCGCGCTTATGTCCGGGCATAGGCGAAACCGGTTTGACGGCCTAAAAAGCGAGTATTCATTTAATTTTGTCGAGGCGACGAACGAGCATGTACCGTCAAATTTCGTGCCGGCGCTCGAAGGCAATGGTGTTTGTGCATTCGCGGCTGCTAGCAAGCTGAAAAATCCGACGAACCCATAGCCATCCAATGTGCTTTCGCATGTGCTTGCCTCCCATACCGTGCTGCCTCAGCTGTCTGGCAGCAGATTACCACTCGTCGTCCCGGCGAAGGCCGGGACCCAGGCCTCCAGCATTCCGCAACTCGGAGTAATGGCACTGTTGTTACCAGAATTTCGCGTCCCGTGCCAAAGGAGTGGTGGACCCCGGCCTGCGCCGGGGTGACATTGATTTCTTTTACAAGCTGGTGCCCCGGGAGACATGATTTGGCTCTAGCCATTGAGCCAAATTTCCCCGGACTTCAGATCGCCGCTTCGGACTGCATGTCGAAGAAGTGCAGTCGCTCCGGGTTCAGCGCGAGCCGCATGCGGTCGTGGATGTTGGCGCGGACACCGGGCTCCACGGAGGCGACCATCGTGTCCGAGCCGACCGCAACATCGAGCAAAATCTCGGAGCCGAGCTTCTCGACGACTTCGACGACGACGTCGAAGCCGAGCTCGGTCGGGTCGGCGGCGGATGCCACATGGAGATCCTCGGGGCGGATCCCCAATGTCACCTCTTGCCCGACATAGCGGCCCAGCGCGTTCATGTGTGCGGGTGGCGCCTTGATCTGCATGCCGGCATTGGCGGCCCACAGCGCGCCGTTCTGCTGCGTGACCTTGACGGTGGCGAAATTCATCGCCGGCGAGCCCAGGAAACCGGCGACGAACCGGTTGGCCGGCTCGTTGTAGAGCTCCAGCGGCTCGCCAACCTGCTGCACATACCCGTCCTTCATGACGACGACGCGGTCGCCCAAGGTCATCGCCTCGACCTGGTCGTGGGTCACGTAAATCGCCGTCGTGCCGAGCCGGTCGTGCAATTTCTTGAGTTCGACGCGCATCTGGACGCGCAGTTTGGCGTCGAGGTTCGACAGTGGCTCGTCGAACAGAAAGACTTGCGGATGGCGAACGATCGCGCGGCCGAGCGCGACGCGCTGCCGTTGACCTCCGGACAATTGTCGCGGCTTGCGTTGCAGAAGCATCTGGATGCCGAGGATCTCGGCCGCCTCCTGCACGCGCTTGGCGATGTCGGCGCGGTCGAATTTCCGCATCTTCAAGCCAAAGGCCATATTGTCGTAGACGCTCATATGCGGGTAGAGCGCGTAGTTCTGGAATACCATCGCGATGTCGCGGTCCATCGGCGGCAATTCATTGATGACCTTCTCGTCGATCATGATGCGGCCGGAAGTAATCGATTCGAGCCCCGCCACCATCCGTAAAGTCGTCGTCTTACCGCAGCCCGAAGGACCGACCAGCACTACAAATTCCTTGTCGCGGATGTCGAGATTGACATCCTTGACGGCGTGAACCTCGTCGAATTTCTTGTTCAAGCTGCGGATGACGACTTGGGCCATGATTCTACCCCTTGACCGATCCGGTCAGGCTGGCGACGTAATGCTCGACAAAGAACGAATAGACGAACGCGACCGGGATCGAGCCCAGCAGCGCCCCGGCCATGAGCTCCCCCCAGTAGAACACATCGCCGCGCACCAGTTCAGAGGTGACCCCGACCGGCACGGTCTTCTGTTCCGGCGACGACAGGAAGACCAGGGCGTAGATGAATTCATTCCACGACAGGGTAAAGGCGAAGATGCCGGCCGACAGGATGCCCGGGATCGCCACCGGAAAGATGATGTAAACCATTGCCTTCCAGCGCGGCGCGCCGTCG
>JAFASL010000881.1 GCA_019244535.1 Alphaproteobacteria bacterium | reverse complement strand
TCCCTCGCTCGGGCAAACAATTTCAGATCGGCGACGAGCCCCTCATCGCGTTCGATCCCATATTCGCGACGCTCGGTGTCCGATTTTTCGAGCACCGTCAGAACCGCCGGGTCGCCGGTTTCGAAGACGCGCAGGTTCCGGCCGTTCGACCCCAGCTCTGCCAGCTTGGTCTTTATCGGCATTGCCGGCAGCTGCTCGGCGATATCGATCAGCTCGACCAGACCCTCGGCCGTGATCCCCGCTTCCTCGACCTCGCGCCGGAGCGCTTCGGCCGCGGCGGCTTGCGCCTGCTTCTCCGCCTCTGCCGCTCGCGCGTGTTCGCCGGCCTGCCGGCGGTATTCGCCGTAATGGGGCTGGATCCGTTGCAGGAAGACCGGCGTCGGCATCTCGCGGGTGTCGATCCAGCTTTTCGCCTTGGTCCAGGTCGTTGCAAGCCAGTGCCGCACTCCCGGGTCCTTGATCTGGTGAATGCGTTCCGCGCGCAGCGCCGCCGCCCAGCGGATCTGCGTCGGTGCGCCGGTCAAAACCGCCCAGCCGGTTTCGTCCGGCGACGCACCGGTCGCCGCGCTGGATTTAACCTCCGCGGTTTGTCCAGCCGCATGCCGCCGTTTCGCCTGATCGAATTGACGGCGGTATTCCCCCTCCCACTCGTCGCTGTCCTGATCGGGGACAAAGCCGTTTTTGTCCCACAAGGCGCGCGTCGTCGCCTCGATCGCTTCTTCCCGCACCGCCTGCAGATCCATTGCCTTAGCCTCCGCTGGCTGATCAAGGTCTCCCGACGGTAGCAATGATCGGCTCAAAGTAAAGCCGGCAGCGCATGCTACCGTGCAGCGGTACAGAAAGCGCTCTACTAACCGAAACGTGCAATGCGGACCAGGTTGACGGGTAGTACCATCCAGCGGGTGACTCCCCGTGACTGAGGAGCTGTCGATGCGCGCGCGAGCGGACCCGTGACTCACAGGGGCGTTCTGCCGATACCGCTCGACGTCAGAGGAGGCGACGAAAGCCGAACATTCGCCCAACAAGAAGTGTGGCGGCTGCGCAGCTCGTTTCAAGAACTCGCAGATCTGCTCGAGCCGCCCCCAAACCATCCCGCTCAAGACCCGACCGTTCGAGACAACCGCCCGAAGCAGAACTCCGCCTGGGCCGCGGCTCGCACGCGGATCGGGCTCGCTTATGCCCAGCGCGCCGGTGGCGACCAGTCACAGCACTGGGAGTTGGCGATTGCGGCTTTCAAGGACGCGCTCCCGGTCTGGACACGGGAGGATAATCCGGAAGACTGGGCCGCGGCTTGCGCGAACCTTGGTGTTGCCTACCGGGAGCGCTCTGCCGGCGACCGCTCGGACAATCAGGAGCGGGCGGTTCTGGCCTTTGAGGACAGCCTCTCGGTCTGGACACGCGAACGCAACCCGGGGGAATGGGCCGCCGCGCGCATGAACCTGGGCATCGCCTACTGGGAACGGCTTGCCGGCGATGGATCGGAAAATCGGGAGCACGCGATCCGCGCCTTCGAGGACAGCCTCTCGGTCTGGACGCGCGACAGCCACCCCGAGGACTGGGCTACCGCCCATCTGAACCTCGGGTTTGCCTATTTGGAGCGCGGCGGCGACAGGGCGGCCAATTGGGAGCGGAGTATCGGCGCGTTTGAGAATGGCCTGTCGGTGTTTACGCGGGAGCGCGATCCGGGGAAATGGGCCACCGCTTGCGTGACGCTTGGGATTGCGTATTGGGGCCGTTTCACCGGCGACAGGTCGGAGAACCAAGACCGGGCGATCGCTGCTTTTGACGATGCCCTGTCGGTTTGGACGCGCGAGGATGACCCGCAGAGGTGGGCTGCCGCGCGCATCAATCTAGGCATCGCTTATTGGGAGCGGCTTGCCGGCGATCAGTCGCAAAACCGGGAGCGAGCCATCGAGGCCTTCGAGGACGCGCTACTGGTCAGGACCCGGGAGGCCAATCCCGAAATGTGGGCTGATGCCCGTATGAAGCTCGGCACCGCCTACCTGGAACGCGCTGTCGGCGAACGGGCTGAGAATGTGGAGCGGGCAGTCGCCGGGTTTGAGGACGCTCTTTCCGTCTGGACTCGCGAGGCCAATCCGGAAGGATGGGCCGCAGCTCAAACAAAGCTTGGCCTCGCCTGCCGGGAACGCGTTGCGGGCGATCGAGCGGAGAACCGGGAACGGGCGATCCGCGCCTTCGAAAATGCTCTCTCGGTCGGGACCCGCGGCCGGGGTTCGGATGAACCCGCTATCGCTCGAGCGAGCCTCGAGGCGGCCTACCGGGAGCGTTTTGACGAGTGGTTGGACAACCGCGTCACGATAGGCCCCGTCGCGCCGCAGGACGTCAAGGTGATCGGCCTTGTCAGCTCGGCGCACTTCATGAGCCATTTCTACCAGCTCGTCCTGCCACCGCTCTTTCCGCTGCTGAAGGGTGCATTCGGGGTCGGCTACGCCGAGCTCAGCATTGTCATGACCTTGATGTACGCGACCTCGGGGCTGATGCAGACCCCGGCAGGGGTCGTCGTGGACCGGCTCGGCCCGGCGCGCGTGCTGATCGGCGGATTGGGGCTCTATTCCGTCGCCGTGCTGCTTTACGGCTTTGCCCCCAACCTTTGGGTGTTGGCGGCGCTTGCCGTCGTAGCCGGTTTGGGCAATTCCGTGTTTCACCCCGCCGACTACGCCATCCTGTCCGCCCGGGTCGGCGCGACCCGGCTCGGCCGCGCGTATGGCGTGCACAATTTTGGCGGCAGCCTCGGCTGGGCTGCCGCGCCGCTCACCGTCCTGGCGCTAGCTTCGTTGGTCGGCTGGCGGGTTGGCCTGTCGATACTGGGCGGCCTCGGCCTACTGCTGACGCTCT
>JAFASL010000020.1 GCA_019244535.1 Alphaproteobacteria bacterium | reverse complement strand
AGCCCGACGATCAGCCGCAGTTTCGACCAGAGGCGGACATTAGACTGGTGATTGCCGTAGCAGTGGCTCGGCGTGCGGATGTAGATCTCGCGCGACAGGACCGCATCGTCCATGACAAAGACGCGCTCCCACGGAACTTTGACGTTGTCACACAGCACCATGGCGTCGGTCTCGTCGAAGCGCCACGCCAATGGACTGTCGAATTCGTTCCTGGCATTCAGCGCTATCGGTTGCCGTGACCACAAGCTCAGGCCCTCGGCATTGCATGGCACGGCGCAAGTCACCGCCTGCTTGACCAGCTCCGGGGCCAGCGGCAGCAGATTGCCGATCCAGATCTCGTCGGCGAACACGGCTGCGGTCGCCAGCATCTTCATGCCCGATATCACGACGCCGTCATCATCCTCGCGCACAACCTGCAGGCTCGGGATCGGCAGGTTCTGCTTCTGGTAGAAGGCCGGGTCGCGCGCCGCCTGCGGCGGCACGACCGCATAGGCCGCGTAACTGTCCTGCTCTCGCATATAGCGGTAATGGTTCACGACGTTGTCCGCATAGGATCGGGTCCCCGAGGCGAAGACCCCGGGGCTCATCGCCATGCCGGTCACAAAGCTTGCGACATGATCGGGCGACCGGCCAAAGAGCCCATAGGTCATGTCGGCGATCATGCGGTGGGCGCGCATGCGGCGCCGCAGATCCTCCTGGGTGCGGGCCTGCAGAAAATACATGCTGTATTGCTCGCCTTCCTCCGCGAAGGACATGATCTCGCGATTGGCGGGGTCGGCCTTCATGTCATAGATCGCCGCCACAGTGCGGGCGGCGTTGCGGAAAGCTGGGTGTTTTGTGACGTCGTCCACCCGCTCGCTGCCGATATAGACGGTTCGCCCGTCTTTCAGACGTTCGAGATGCTCGCTCCCCGTCCTCAGCATTGGCTTGGTCCTCTCTTAGCCCAGTTGAGCGATACCAGCGCTGCCGCTGCGCGACTGCCCCATCCGATTATCGTTGCAGAAGACGGCCAAAAAAGCGATCTTGGACGCAATCACTCTCATTTTGGGGGAAACGCAGCATGTGCAAACTGTGCGATGAAGGACGGCCTCACAGCCACCTCAGCTCGCGGCGCAATTTCCTGCAAGGTGCGGCGGCAACCGGGATCGCAGCAGCGGGTCTCAACTTGTTCGCCCCGCGCTTGGCGGCGGCGGACGGCGGGGATCCTCCGCTTGACAGTGGCCGGCCCGGCCGCCGCTACATCATCCGCGGCGGATCGGTGATGTCGCTGGACCCACAAGTCGGCGACTTCGCGCAGGCCGACGTGCTGATCGAGGGCAAGAAGATCCTCGCCGTCGGGCCGAACCTGCATGCGGGCGGCGCGACGGAGATCGACGCGACCGGCCGCATCGTGATGCCGGGATTTATCGATACGCACCACCATCAGTTCGAGACGGTGCTGCGCAGCTTTCTGGCTGACGGGATTTTGATCAATGACGGCTCGGGCACGGCCGCCGGGACGATAACTTACTACGAGTACATTCTGCAAAAATTCGCTCCTGTCTTCCGTCCGCAGGATGTATACATCAATGAGCTGTTCGGCGGGCTCAGCCAGCTCGACGACGGCGTCACGACAGTGCACGACGTCTCGCAGATCCATCACACGCCGCAACACTCCGACGCCGCCGTCCAGGCCCTGTTCGACACGGGGCGCCGGGCCGCCTTCGGCTATTTCGAGGGTGCCGGAAGCAACGGTCCCAACTACGCATATCCGCAGGACGCGTTCCGCATCAAACAAAAGTATTTCTCCTCGACCGACCAGCTCGTGACGATGATTATGGGCGGCGAGGTCTACCTTGGGGCTGATATTTACGAACAGTCTTGGACGATTGGACGCCAGCTCGGCCTGCAGATTGCCGCGCACATCCTCTCCCCATTTGGGATACGTCCGATCCTCAACCAGCTCGCCATCGGCAAAGGCGGCAACAAGGGCGACATCGGGCTCGGCTCCGACAATTTGTTTATCCACATGACCGGGATGTCCGACCTTGGATGGCAGGCGGTGCACGACAAGGGTGCACAGGTCTCGATCGCGTTCCCGATCGAGATGAACATGCGGCACGGCATGCCGCCGATCCTCAAGATGCAAAGCCTGGGGATGGAGCCGTCGCTGAGCGTCGATGTCGAATGCACATTGACGGCCGACTTCTTCACGCAAATGCGTTCCGCCATGAACCTGCAGCGCGTGGTCCTCAACGAGATGATCCTCTTGCAGGGCTCCGCGCCAGATCCGGTCGATTGGGGACTTCCGGGATCTCCGGCAGATGTGCCAAACGGCAATCCATGGCCGACGCCGCCTTCAACCTTGCCGGCTCCGCTGACGACCCGTGATGTGCTGCGTTTCGGCACAATGAACGGCGCCAAGGCACTGCGGCTCGACGGCAAGACCGGCTCGCTGACGCCCGGTAAGGAGGCCGACATCATCATTCTCGACGCCACGCGGATCAATGTGGCGCCGCTCAACCAGGTGCCCGGGGCCGTCGTCTCGCTGATGGACCGCACCAATGTCGAGACCGTGATCGTCGCCGGCAAGGTTCGTAAATGGAAGGGGCAATTGCTCGACGTCGATCTCCCGAATCTACGCCGGCAGCTCGAGGCCTCGCGCGATTACGTCTTTGCGGCAGCGGGCATTCCACAGGACCTGTTCCGCAACAACTGAGGGAACCGCTATTGCCGGTTACCCCCCGAACTGACCGTATTCCGCTTCACGGCCATTGGTCAGGTTGAAGTCGACGCTGCGGCCGCCGCACCACGTCGTCGGCAACTGAACCAGTTTCCACCGTCTGGTCTGGTACCAGGCGCTGAAATCCGGCCAATTTGTCGGCGCAGCCAGCCAGCACAGCTCGGCCAGCCGGTTGGCCAGTAATGTATTGCAGACCAGTCCGCTGCCGTACACGCCAACGCGGTAGCCGCTGCCGGCCAGCCGCGTGTTCACTTCCTGGAAGTAGGTCATGATATTGACCAACTCATTGGGGGCGCTCCACGCGCCATCGACGCCGAAATAAATTGCGCTGCCTCTTGGCTGCGAGTTCTCCGCGGCGAGGATTAGGCTTCGCTCCGCGTCCTGGCGGCCGCGGAACGCGGTAAACGAGGCGAATTTGTTGTTTCTGTGCTGAAAGACGACACCTATTCCCAGGCCGCTCATCACTATGGTGTCGCGTTCTGCCCGCCGCAGGGTTTTCCCGGGAAGCGTTTCGCCTTCATGGTCGTAGTAACGGATGATGGTCTTGACGCCGATCGCCTTCATCTGGTCCAGGAAACTCTCAGTCACCGGCGCGGACGAATCGACAGCTTGGACTTCAGGGTCCCGCACGCAAAGGTCTGTCGCATGCGCAGTCGAAGCCCAGACTGCGAAGGCCGCAATCAGCGCGGTGACAGAACTCACCGGGCTAGGCGGCGCGCATTTCTTGGCTGGCATTGGCACCCCCGATTTGCACCCCTGCCAACCTTAAAGCACACACATCTTGATTAGCTCAACTTTTACTTTGAAGAACAGATCAGCAGTAGCCGATTGACAATCCGGTCCCCGCGGCCCAGCAATTCGCCAATCACCGAGCTCAGGAGGAGCCATGCTGTCGTCCGCCGATATTGCCGCCTACCGCCGCGACGGCTTCATCGTTTTGCCCGGCATCCTGTCTTTCGACGAAATAGAGATGTTGCGTGGCGTCACCGACCGGTTTGTCCGCGATGCGCGCGCGGTCGCTGCCAATGACGACATTTACGACCTCGAGGACACACACTCGGCGGCTGAGCCGCGGGTGCGGCGCATCAAGACGCCGCACCTGCATGACCCGGAATACGCCCGGGCGGCACGGCATCCCAAGATCGTCGAGGTACTGACGGATCTATGGGGCACGGTGCGCTTCGATACCGGCAAGCTCAACATGAAGTCGGCCGGGTACGGCGCACCCGTCGAATGGCACCAGGACTGGGCTTTCTACCCGCACACCAACGACGACCTGGCCGCCGTCGGGATCATGCTCGATGATTGCGACAGCGAGAACGGGCCGATGATGGTGATTCCCGGCAGCCATAAGGGGCCGGTTTATGACCATCACGGACCCGATGGCCGGTTCTGCGGCGCGATCGATCCGCAGGCCTGCGGTCTCGACGTGTCAGCGGCGATGCCGTGCCTCGGCAAGGCCGGCTCGATCACGGTCCATCATGCGCGCGCGGTGCACGGGTCGGCGACGAACTTTTCCGGCAAGGAGCGGCGCTTCCTGTTGTTCCAGTACCGCGCGGCCGATGCCTGGCCGTTGCTCGGCTTCGCTGGCGGCATCGAGAAGTTCGACGAGCTGCTGCTCGCCGGGCCGCCTACTCTGGAACCGCGCCTCGCTCCGGTGCCGGTGCGCCTGCCGCTGCCGCCGGCCGAATACCAGGGCTCGATCTACGAGAACCAGCGCGCGACCGGCAGGCGGTTTTTCGAGACCGCCGCCGACCGGCCGAGGGTCGCAGTCGCAGCGGAGTAGCCCGCGATGGCCCGGCTCAGCGTCAACCTCAACAAGGTCGCGCTGCTGCGGAATTCGCGGCGGACCGGCGTTCCCGACGTGCTGCAATTTGGCCGCATCGCGCACGACGCAGGCGCCGATGGGCTGACCGCGCATCCCCGCCCCGACGAACGGCACATCCGCCGCAGCGATGTGACCGGATTGGCCGAGCTGATGCGGCCATGGCGGCCCGGGTTCGAGCTCAACCTCGAAGGCTATCCCGACCGCCGCTTTCTCGACATCGTTGCCGAGGCGAAGCCCGAGCAATGCACCTTGGTGCCCGACAGCCCCGAAGCCTTCACGTCGGAGGAAGGCTGGAGGCTCGGCCCCGCACAGCACCGCCTCGTCGACACAGCGCTCAATGAGCTGAAACCGCTCGGCTGCCGTGTGATCCTGTTTATCGATCCCGACCCTGCCGCAGTCGCGCCGGTGCACAACATTGGGGCTGACGGCATCGAAATCTACACCGGGTCCTACGCCGCCGCCTTTCGCAAGGGTGAGCATAGGGCATTGCTGCGCGCCTGCGCCGCCGCGGCAGAGCGGGCCGCCGAACTGGGGCTCGTCGTCAATATCGGGCACGACCTCAACCTGTACAATTTGCCGCCGCTAGTCGCGGCATTGCCCGCGGTTGCCGAGGCGTCGATCGGCCACGAGCTGACTGCGGACGCGCTCATGATGGGTTTTGCCGAGGCCGTCCGAGCCTACAGGACGGCATTGAACCCCTGACGCGGAGGCGCCGGTGGAAGCCAGCGAGATCGCCGAGAAGAT
>JAFASL010000019.1 GCA_019244535.1 Alphaproteobacteria bacterium | reverse complement strand
GGCGACAGAGAACGCGATTGCGATCGACCCATTCCAATTGCAACCCGGCGAGGCTGCACAGGTCGGCGACGCGATCGCGGCGGTATTGCGCGAAGCCGCCCGGCATGCGCCGGAGCCCGACCGCGCGCCCGGCGGCGACATCGCCGGCAATTGGGAATTGCACGTCGATTTTCTCCAAGGCTCGCGCGTGCATCGGCTCAACCTCGAGCAGCGCGGCCCCGAGCTCGCCGGCCACCAGCGCTCGGCGCATTTCGAGGGGCCGGTCAGCGGCTGGCTCAACGGCGACCAGATCCAGCTCTCGTTCACCTCGCGCTACGAAGGCAGCACGATCTGCTATTTCTTCGACGGCAAGATCCGCGACGGGAGCATGAGCGGCACGGCGATGCTCGGCGCCGCCAGCGACCAGAACCACGGCATCGTCAACCGCAGCCAATTCGGCCCCGGCCGCTGGCACGCCAGCCGCGTCGCTTGAACCGCATCCCCCTTCTCTCCCGCAGGCGGGCGGAGAGGGCGGATATGTGCGGCACTGATCGAGCGGTTAAACCCACCATGCCTCGTTGATGAGGTTGCGGTCAGCGCGGCGCGGTTTCAGTCTTGCGTTTCCCGGTACCAGGGGAGCAGCCACCGGCGCAGCCGGCGAAAACCGAGGTCGGTTACAAACCCGATCGCGCCAATAACGAAGATGCCGGCGAAGACGCGCTCGGTGCGAAAGGTTTGCTGCGCTTCGAGCACCATGTAACCCATGCCGACCGTCGCGCCCACCATCTCGGCGGCGATGATCACGATCAGCGAAATGCCCCACGCCAAGCGTATGCCGGTGAAAATGTGAGGCAGGCTGGCGGGCAACACGATCCCTTTGAAGATTTCGAATTCGCTGGCGCCCAACGAACGCGCGGCGCGGATCAAGTTCGCGTCGATGCTGCGCGCACCGGCGAAGGTATTGAGGATGACCGGGAAGCATGCCGCCAACGCGATCACGAAAATTTTCGAGCCGTCGCCGATGCCGAACCAGAGGATTGCAAGCGGGAACAAGGCGAGCGGTGAAATCGGCCGCAGCAATTCGACGATCGGATCGAAAAAATCATCGACGAGCCGGATGCGCGCCATCGCCAAGCCGAGCAAGGCGCCGACCACGACCGCGAGGGCGAAGCCGCAAACGACGCGAAAGAGGCTCGCATAAAGCGCTTTCCCCAGATATCCGCCGGAAATAAGCACGCCGAGATCGGCGAAGGCTGCGCTCGGCGGCGGCAGCAGCAAGGTGTTGATCAGACCAAAACGGGCTCCGAGCTCCCAGCCTAGAAGCACCGTCAGCGGCCCGACCAAACGAAGGGCCCAGCGGGGGAGCGCCGCCCTCTCGATCAAGCGAAAGCTCGGCCAGCGCAATACGAGAGGTCTCATTCGAGCAGCGCCGATAACCGGCGCACGATCCCCGCCAGCTCCGGATCTTCGCGCCTGCGGGGACGCGGCAGCCGCACCTCCTCGATTTCGAGAATGGATGTCGGCCTTTGTGCCATGACGATGACGCGGTCGGCCATGATGACGGCCTCGTCGATGTCGTGAGTGACAAAGAGGATCGTCTTGCGGGTCTTCTCCCAGATGTGCAGAACCTCCCCTTGCATCCTCCGCCGCGTCAAGGCGTCGAGCGCCGCCAATGGCTCGTCCATCAGCAGCACCTGGGGGTCAACCGCGAGCGCGCGCGCAATCTCCAGGCGCTGCCGCATGCCGCCCGACAGATCGCTCGGATAGTGGTGCGCAAACCCGTCGAGCTGGACGAGATGCAGCAGTGCATCGACGGTGCTTTGGACATTTCGCCCATTGCCGCGGTTAGCTTTGAGCTTCAGTCCGTACGCAACGTTCCCAGCGGTTGTCAGCCACGGAAACAGCGCCGGTTGCTGAAAGACCATCATGCGCTCGCGCGCGGGGCCCGCGATGGGTTTGCCGCGAAACAGCACCCGCCCGGAACTCGGCGGCAAATAGCCGGCGAGCAGCGACAGCAGCGTGCTCTTGCCGCAACCGCTCGGCCCTATGATGGCGACAAATTCACCCGTTTCGATCCGAAAGTCGAGTTGGCGGATGACTTCGATGGCGGGGCGCCCATTGACGCCGGGGAAGGTCAGCGTTACCCGGTCAAACCGGACCAGTTCCTGTCCTGGCGCGCCGCTCATTTTGGCCACCGCTTACATATCGAGTAGGCGGCGCTCCCAATCCGCGTAATAGCTCTCGACCGGCTTCGGCAAGAACGGATAATCGCCTTTGAGCATGTTCTTGATCTCGGGATCGGGCTGCAATCCCAGCTCCTCGACAACGGGAAGAGTGTATCGCTTGGTCGGCTCGACAATTCCGTCGTTGAAGAGTTTGGCCGGGTCGGGGTGAGGGTCGATTGTCTTGACCTGCACCATCATCTCGTAGAGGTGCCAGACACTAGGCATCACTGGCAGTCCGTTGCGCGAACACAATGGTATGCGCGCCTCAATAGCGAGGTCCTGCGGAAGCCCCAGATTCTTGGCCATCGCCTTGCGGGCGTCTGCGAGATTGTCGTCTATCCAACGGGCAAAGCGAATGCACGCCCGAAGAAGCTTCTTCGCGGCTTCCGGGTTGCCCTCGGCAAAATCGCGTCTGAGCGCAACCGTGCCTAGTCCAGCATAGGGCACAAGATCGGTCGCGTTCGCAACGGTGCGGGCCCTGTATTTCTGCTCTGCGACTGTGTCGGCCGGCGGAATGGCAAAAATCGCATCAACCAGCCCTTGCGCGAGCGCATCGGGCATGTTTGGATTCGGCATCGGGACAAGGTCGATCTCTTCTTTGCGGATCTTTGTTCCTTTCGGGAGGGCACCAAGAAACATATCGGGAACCGTCCCAGGACCGAGAAAGGCGAGCTTCTTCCCTTTAAGATCGTCGAGGGTTTTGATCGGGGAATTCTGCATCACCATGATCCGTTCGAGCGGATGGCTCGGCGTGCTGAAAAAAGTGAGAAAGGGCGCGATCAACGGTAGACCCCGCGTCAACCCGATAATGCTCCCCACGACCCCGAACTCACCGACAAGAAGATTGCCGGCTGTCATTGCTTGCATGATCGGGGCGAAATTGTTGAATCGCGTCAACTCGACGGTCAGGCCTTCCTCTTTGAAGAAGTCGACCTCACCGATATATGATGTGATCACAGGGATGATGGGTATTGTTCCCACCACGATCTTATCGGTAACCTGGGCTGACGCCGATAATCCCAAGCATTTTGATGACAGGGAGACGGTAAGCAGTGCCGGGGCTGTTTTGAGCGCGGCGCGACGCGTGAGACCGTAAGATCTCATCGTTTCGCCTCCCAGAAAATTATTTGTCTTATCGTCAAGGTACCACGCCGGTGGGCTTAGAACCAGCGGGCCTTGTCGACGAGGTTGCGCAGGGGCTGGCCGGCGAGGAAGCGGCGGCAATTGTCGAGGATGATCTCGTAGCGGCGCTCGTCGAGGTAGGGGCCGTAGCCGGCGGTGTGCGGGGTCAGCAATACGCCGGGCAGAGTCCATAGCGGGTGGTCGGCAGGCAAGGGCTCCTGCTCGAAGACGTCGAGGCCGGCTCCGGCGATTTCGCCGGCCCTGAGGGCCTCGACGAGGTCATCGAGCCGGGTCGTCAGGCCGCGGCCGATATTGATGAAGAACGCGGTCTTTTTCATTTCCTGAAAGCGGGCGCGGTTCATAAAGCCTTCGGTCTCGGGGGT
>JAFASL010000884.1 GCA_019244535.1 Alphaproteobacteria bacterium | reverse complement strand
CTCGACCAGCACCGAAGATGCGCTCGCTCGCGCCAAGGCCTATGCCGCCGCTGGGGTCGACGCATTCTTCTTTGTTGGCATCAAGGACCGCCAGCAGCTCGACGCCGCCGCGGCAGCGATCGAGATCCCGATCATCATCGGCGGCGGCGCGCCCGAGCTGTCCGACCTCGATTATCTGGCGAGCCGGCGGGCGCGAGTCGCATTGCAGGGCCATCAGCCGATCATGGCTGCGGCCCAGGCGGTCCACGACACATTGAAGGCGCTCCGCGATGGTGCAACCCCCAAGGATCTAAAAGGAGTGCCGTCCGCCGACTTTATGGCGAAAGCGACCCGCGACGCCGCCTACAAGGGTTGGGCGAAGGAATTCCTCGGCGGGTGAATAAACTCTGCGGTTCTGCCAATTTTGCCCTCTCCCCCGCCTGCCGGGGAGAGGGACAGTCCTAGCTTGCCCACCTCGCCCAGAGCTGAGCTATTTTCTCGAATCGTTGCTGCGCTCCTGCGCCGCCGTAGCCGAACGTACCGCGCAAAAAATCCCGCCATAACCTGAGATTAATCCGCCTCGCGCAGAATTGCTCGACATCGCGAGGCAGATCGGTTTAATTTCGGAACTATGTTCGCTTTCTGTTCCTGCGCTTGGCAGATCGTCGCACTCGGCATATGGGGTTGCGAGTGCCGGTAGAGCTGCTGGCGGCGGTCGGCTTCGCCGCCGCTATCTTGGGAGCCGGCCTCGCCGCACTCCTCCTTGTTCGTCTGCGTTCCCACTCGGCCTCGCAAGAGCAGGCCTTGGAGGCCTCGCTGGCACGTCTCGGGCAGGGGTTGCGCGACGAGCTTGCGTGCGGCCGGCGCGAGAGCGCCTTGGGTGCCCAGATGTTGCGCGAGGAGGCTGGCACGAGCGCTCGAAGCTTGCGGGAGGAAGTGCAGCGCACTCTTCAGCAGCTCGGAGACCGCCTCGGCAGCGCGGTAACGGAACTCGCCCGGCAATCGGAGACCCAGCAGGATGCGCTGCGCAACACCGTGGAAGGCCGCCTTGAAATATTGCGCTCGGAGAACGCGCAAAAGCTCGAGCAGATGCGGCAGACGGTCGACGAAAAGCTTCAAGGAACACTCGAGCAGCGCCTCGGCGCATCGTTCAAAATGGTCAATGATTCACTGGCCCGAGTGCATGAGAGCGTCGGCGAAATGCAGGCACTTGCGACCGGCGTCGGCGATCTGAAGCGCATTCTAAGCAATGTCAAATCCCGCGGCACCTGGGGCGAGGTGGCGCTCGGCAACATTCTCGAGGAGATCCTGTCGGCCGACCAATATGCGCGCAACGTCGAGGTGCGGCCGCGCAGCAGCCAACGGGTAGAATTCGCGATCAAATTGCCCGGTGACGGCGAGACCGTCATATGGTTGCCGGTTGACGCGAAATACCCGACCGAGGATTACGATCGGCTGGTGGAGGCGACCGAGCGGGGCGACCTCGAAGCGGCCCAGGCGGCGTTACGCGGCATCGAGGCGCGAGTGCGCAGCGGGGCCAAGGATATCCGCGACAAGTATGTGGCGCCGCCGCACAGCACCGATTTCGCAGTCATGTTCCTGCCCACCGAGGGCTTGTTCGCCGAAGTCGTCAGACGGCCGGGGCTGGTTGATTGGCTGCAGCGCGAATGCCGCGTTATGGTCGCGGGCCCGACAACGCTCGTCTCATTGCTGACCTCGCTGCGGATGGGTTTCCGCACCCTGGCGATCCAGCAGCGTTCGAGCGAAGTCTGGCAAGTCCTCTCCGCCGTCAAGACGGAATTCGAAAAATTCGGCAGCGTCCTCGACAAGGTGCACAAGAAGCTCGATGAGGCACAGAAGGTCGTCGAAGAGGCCGGCGTTCGCCGCCGCGCGATGGACCGCAGGTTGCGAGGGGTTGAGGTGCTTCCGGAAGCCGAGCCGGTAGCGCTGCTGGACCTCGCGGCAGGGCCGGCTGCATTGACCGACGACGCGCGCGAAGCGGCAGAATAGAGCCCTCACACTCCAGGGGTCAGAGGTTTTTAGCGCCGCAATACGATGCGGCGTCCGGCCCAAGGTGGATGCGGGAGATGGGCGTGCGCTGCCAATGCGGCGGCGACCCGCTCCCGCACGTCGTCCGGGAACGGCGTTACGCGGCGGCTCGCCAGGTTCACGTGCACATACATCAACTCCTGCATTGCGGCGCGCTTTCCGCCCGCGAGCATGAACATCTCATGCGCCAGGTGCAGGCGCTTGCCATCCATTCCGACCATCTGCGTACTGATCCGCACCCGTTCGCCGAGCAGCAATTCGTGTTCGTACAAATTGTGCGTCTCGACGACGAAGGTCCCGTTACCGGTCGCAGCCTTATATTGCCGGCCGACGCCCATCACATCGAACAGCGCATCCGTCGCGTAGTCGAACA
>JAFASL010000765.1 GCA_019244535.1 Alphaproteobacteria bacterium | reverse complement strand
GAGCTCGCTTTGGTGATCGGCCGGCGCGCCGCGCGGGTGAGCGCCGCCGCGGCGATGGACTACGTCTTCGGCTATGTCAATTTCATCGACGGCTCGGCACGCGGGCTGCCGCCCCCGGGCAACGTGTTCTTCCAGATGAAGTCGCGCGATACCTTTGCGCCGATCGGCCCCTATCTGGTGACCAAGGACGAGATCCCGGACCCGCAAAAATTGCAGATCCGGCTGTGGAATAACGGCACGCTGATGCAGAACTTCAACACCAGCGACATGGCGCACAAGATCCCGCGCTGCATCGAGTGGCTGACCTCGATCCACACCCTTGAGCCTGGCGACATCGTTGCCACCGGCACCAACCACCGCGGCCTCAATTCCTTCCAGGACGGCGATAAGGTAGAGCTCGAGATCGACGGCCTGGGCCGCCTCGCTTTCAACATAAAAGACGAGCTGAAGCGCACCTGGGGACGCGAGACCCGATTGCAGATGCACGAGAAGGCCGCGCAGAAGACACCCGGCAACTATCCGGACATCACACCACAATTGACTGGGAAACACGCGCCGGCCGCCCGCTGACAGCGTGAACCGAACGCGCAGTGCAGCGGACCCTCACCCGCCTCGCTGCGGTCGGCACCCTCGCCCGCATTGCGGGAGAGGGGGACCCGGGCCGCAAGGGCTGGGTGGGTGAGGGTGCACTTCATAACGAAAAGGAATGATCGATGAACGCCGCCGGATTTGCTTACAGCAACCGTTTCAACAAGAACCTGCCGCCGGCGGCGCCGCCTTGGACTGGCTTTCCGAAATACAACTTCATTGGCGGGCACAACGATCCTGAGCGGATCCCGGCTGCGGCGCTGGCTGACGCCGCGACGACCGTGCTGCGGCGGCGCGGGGCCGATCTTGCCCTCTACAATTTCGATGGTCCGCAGGGCTATCGCGGGCTGCGCGAGTTCGTCGTCGACAAGGTCTCGCGGCGCCCGGCGATCAAATGCTCGGTGGATGATGTCCTGATCACCTCCGGTTCCGGGCAGGGCATCGACCTCGTCAATCAGCTGCTACTGGAGCGTGGCGACACCGTGATCCTCGAAGAATTCACCTATGGCGGCGCGCTGACCAAGCTCAAGCGGCTCGGGGTCAATGTCGTCGGTGCACCGCTCGACGACGACGGCCTGAAGATCGACGCGCTCGACCGGATCATCGAAGATCTGAAGGGCAAGGGCATCGTTCCGAAATACGTCTATACGATCCCGACCATCCAGAACCCGACCGGCTCGATCCTGCCGCGCGAGCGTCGCGAGCAGCTGCTCGCGCTGACGCGAAGGCAGGGCGTGCCGGTCTTTGAAGACGAATGTTATGCCGACCTGACCTGGGACGGCTCGGGCCCGCCTTCCCTCTATGCGCTGGACCCGCAGCAGGTGATCCATATCGGCTCGTTCTCGAAGACCTTGGCACCGTCTCTGCGCCTCGGCTATGTCATCGCCGTCCCGGAGGCGATGGGCCGGCTCGTCGCGTGCAAGCGCGAGGCCGACAGCGGCACCGGTGCGCTCGATCAGATGGTGGTGGCCGAATACTTTTCGCAGAATTTCGGCGGTCATGTCGGCGGCCTGACCGACACTCTTCACGACAAGCTGGACGCGATGGTCGAAGCCGTCGAGCGCGAATTCGGCACCTCCGTCGAGAAGATGTGGAGACCGAAAGGCGGCATCTTTCTCTGGCTCAAGCTTCCCGACCGGGTCGATGTGACGAAATTGGTCGCCCCGGCCGCCAAGGCTGGGGTCGTCTTCAACCCGGGCCCCGAATGGGCGTGCGATCCCGCGACGAGCAAGTCTCACCTGCGGCTCTGCTTCGCATTGCCGTCGAAAGATACGATCCGCGAAGGCGTCGCCGCCTTTGCGCGGGTCTGCTTTGAGGAAACCGGCATCCCCGAGCGCAGTGCCAACATCCGCCGCACCGCCGCTTCCGACTGACCAGCCGCTCCGGCGATGGCGAACAAGCCGGATAGGCGCGCCTTTCTCGCCGGTCTGGGAGCTGCCGCGGCCGCTGGCTTCGCGTCGTGGCCGAGCTTTGCCGCTGCCGACGGCAAGCCGGCGAATGGCTCCGGCGGATTGGAGTATCGCTCGGCGAGCGAGCTGATCGGGATGCTCGCCGACAAACAGGTGTCCGCAGTCGAGCTCGTCGATTTCTCGATCGCCCGCATAGAGGCGGTGGACGGCAAAATCAACGCCGTTGTCGTACGCGACTTCGAACGGTCGCGGGCGGCGGCAAAGGAAGCCGACGCCGCGTTGGCCCGGGGCGAGCGTCGACCCTTGCTCGGGCTGCCGATGACGGTAAAGGAGCAGTTCGCCGTCGCGCGGCTGCCGACCACCTGGGGCAACCCGAAGTTTCGCGATTGGCGGCCGGATGTCGATGCGCTCAGCGTACAGCGGCTCAAAGCCGCCGGCGCTATTGTGATCGGCAAGACCA
>JAFASL010000763.1 GCA_019244535.1 Alphaproteobacteria bacterium | reverse complement strand
GCAGCCCGAGCGCCACGGCAAAGGGCGGCAGCATGCGGTCGCACATGGCGCCGAGTGCCGCGAAATAGGCCATCATTTCGGCGCGGATCTCGGGAAGCGCCGCCGGCCACTGGTTGCGGCCACGCAGCGGCGTGCCAGCGAGGACGTCTGGATGCTCCGGCCCGCGGTCGTGACTGATGAAGAAGCTTTCGTTGTGGTTGGGCTTTGTCGCCTTGTGCACGGTCGATGCGCCTTGCACTGACGCATTAATCGGCAGATAGCCGATGTTGTTGTCGTTCAGCCTCACCGCGAGCTTTTGCTCAAGAGGCAGGGAATGGAACAGGCGTGAGGCTGCAAAAGCCCCATCGACCAGCTCATCGGGAACACCGTGGTTCGAAGCGTAAAAGAAGCCGACGTTTTCGCAAGCGTGTGCGACCTCGGCGGCAACCCGCTCGAGCGCTCCTCGTTCACCAGCAAAATAAGGTCCGTAGTCGATTATCGGGATTTGACTGGCAGCTTCCCGATAATCGCTGACGCCATGGCTTTTGAACAGATGCACCTCATTTCTCCAGACCGCCGCACCTGCACGAATATATCCTGCCATCCGCCTGGCTGCACCATCCCCAGTGGTGAACCCTCAGCCGCTAGCGGCGGCGCCAAGTAAAGACGGACGACATCGCAAAATTCCAAACCGAGCCGACGAGGGCCCCGGCCACGCCGGCCAGCCACCAAGTGTGGCTTGAGGTGAACGCATAAGAAGCAACCCCGACATTCGCGACCGCGCCGACCCCGCAAATCAAGTAGAAGATTGCAAGTCCGCGCACCACCCCGGCCCCGTGCAGCCGCTGGTCTCGATAAGTAAACTGGTTGTTCAGCACGAAATTCGAGGTCATCGCCACGATCGTGGCGATGGCCTGGGCGGCGGCGAACCCGATCCCCAGCAGGTTGAGAGCGAGCCACAATGTGACGAGGTGCACGACGAGGCCCAACCCGCCGATGAGACCAAACAGCGCGAAGCGCACCGGAACGATCCGGCCGACCAATTTGTCGGCAAGCAGCATTCCGTATTCCCAGGCGATCATTGTATCGAGCTTGCTTTCGCCGTGCTGTCGCTCGCGGAAACAGTAGGGGAGTTCCGTGACCCTGGGTGGCACAGGCGAGGAAGCCAAGAGATCGAGCAGGACTTTGAATCCTTGCCCGGACATGCGGCGCAGCGCGGCTTCGAACACCTCGCGGCGGCACATGAAGAAGCCGCTCAGCGGATCGGCGATGTCCGCCTTGCAGATGAGATGGGCGAGGCGCGTCGCCAGCCCGCTGATCCTGACGCGGTCACTGCTCCAGTCACCCACGCCGCCGCCCGCAACATAGCGGCTGCCGATGACGAGATCGGCGCGGCCGCCTTCGAGCACCTGCAACATTTGCGGCAGCAGCCTCTCGTCATGCTGCAGATCGGCATCCATCACGGCAATGTAAGGCGAGGCGCAAGCGAGCACACCCTCCATGCAGGCGGTTGCCAAGCCGCGCCGCCCGATCCGCTGCACGCAGCGCACACGGGGATCACGTCGCGCGAGGGCCCGGACGTGCTCTGGCGTCCCATCGCGCGAGTCGTCATCGACAAAAATCACCTCCCATGCGGTGTCCGGGAGCGCGGCGGATATGAAAGTCAACAGCGGCTCGATGTTCTCACGCTCGTTCAATGTCGGGACGATCACGCTCAGCGCCGTTGCAGTCGCTGGAGAAACGACGCCTTGCGGCGCCGTTTCGACGATCGTCATATCGTCCATCTGCTCCTCCACCACGGCCATGTTGTCAGAGCGACCGGCCGAGAAGTTTGATCTGCATCGACGGTGCGACGCGCCCTCGCGGAACGTCCGTTTTAAGTCGGTAGATCACGAGATCGGCCATGTAGCCTTTCCCGTAATTCGCAGCCATCGGGATCCGATCAACTTTGACGAACTTGTCGGAGCCGAGCGCTTCTTCCAAGGCTTTCACCGAGGCGAGGTCGTCATGATAGCGGGTCTGAAATACGACATACTGGATGTGCAGGTTGCGAAAAGTGTCGACCAGGTCGTCCGGGCTGATGACATTCTCCTTGAACCCATGCTCGAGATAGACAGCAACATCGCCGAGCAACAATTTGTCGAGCCGGACGACCCCGAGATCGTTGCGCCCGGAGTAAGCGCGCATTGCATAGATAAAGGTACCGTCCCGCGATCCCCAAAACGCGACGTTGGTTTCGGGGGGCGCGAGTTGCGCCACCGCCTCGGCTGCCTGCTGCATCCCGGCAACCGCGGGGACCGTGCCTGTCGCCAGAGTCACCGCCAATATCAGCCCGGCAACTCCGACAGAGACCGCGTCGCGCTGGCCCGACTTGGCAACGGTCCTATCGATGGCGAGCACCGCAGCGAGCGCTATCGGATAGGTGATGAACAATATGTGCCGCGGCTCCTTGACCGCGATCACCGAATAGAACGCGTAGCCGATAAGAAGCCAGCTGCCAAGCATGACCGCGTGCCCCCGCGGGAGCCGCCACCGCGGGGAAAATGGCAATGCCGCCGCGTAGAAGCAGGCGAGCACCAGGGTCGGCCAGGAGACGACTGCCGGCAGGATGCGGGCATAATAGGTCAGCTCGGAAACCGTCCACCGCGACCCCTGCGTACCCGGAATACCTGCCGCCTGTTCGAGATTGTAATTGCCGAAGACAAAGAAGATGCCCACCAGAGGCAACAGCAGCACCCCGCCCAATGCGGCTGCTTGCAGCACTGCGCCGCGGCAAAACGCACGCCGACCATACGCGTATACGACGGAGACGGCTATTGGCAGGACAAAAAAAATCGCATTGTATTTCGTGTAGGCTGCCGCTACCGCGCAGGCGACCGCAGCGAATAATGTTCGCCTTTGCTTGCTCTCCAAATGTCGAACGAGGAGCTCTGCCGCCCAAACAAGAAAAGCATATGCTGGAATGTCGAGCATGATCTGGCGGCCCCAAAAGGCCAACTCCGGGGCGCCGATCAGCAGTAATGCGACGGCGAGCGCGGGAGGCGGAGCGAGCCAATGACGGGATAGCCGAAAAGCCCCCCAAGCCAACAGCAGCAAAAAACCGAATTCAGCTAGCAGCGCCGATGCTTCGGACACACCAAACGCCGCATAGACTGCCGCCAACACGCCGTAAAACAGTGGAGGATAAAACAGGATCGTCAGCGCCGGCCATTGGCGGTAGTAATCGTAAGCAAATTCGATCGGGTGCCGCAGCGGCATTGCCTTAAAAAAGTCGAGGACGAAAGCCCCGTTCAACGCGTGGCGCGGTGCGTCCGGCCAATCGATGTCGCCCTGTTTGGGGAGGGCGAGGTACATTCCTGATATTATCATCAAAAGAATTAAGAAGTAAGCTCGATCGTCGAGCGTAACCGCCCGCAAGAGCTGCATGTTCAAACCAAGTACCTGGCGGCCGGAGCGCAACCCACACCTCGCTGCGTTAACCGGTTTGCCCAGGACGCGTTTCGGGTCGGCAGCCCGCTGCATGCCCTCCGCTCTCGTCCGTCAATACTAGGACGCCGATGGTGGCGTGCACAACTTTAAGAAACAGCCACGGCTGGGGCAAAATGCGTATCGACAGGACAGCGCCCGACCCGTTCCACCTGTTTCTGCAAGGAATCAACAGGACGCGCCGGCTTTGCCCATTCCTCCAACACTAGCACAACGGCGCGTAAATCGCAATAAACCTTCACTTAGAGGCAGTATCCGAGATGCTCTCTCAGCCCGCAACAGGAGCACTCACGTGCTCGGGGCGAAAGCCAAGACCGATAAGGCGCGCCGGGATCCGCCGCAAAAATGGGACTTTGTCCAAAACCCGCACCGCGAGTGGGGGCGTTATTTTTGCGGTGCTCGTCAACACACGGTCGATCACCCGGTTTTGCACTGCCACCTGGAGCCGTTGCGTCGCGCGTGTGGGGAAATCGCGGCGGCGCTGCACAGCCTCGAGGTCGCGCTGTGTTACAGAACCGTTGAGAAAGCGCGGGCTCAGAATGTTTGCCGCGGCGACCGCATCCTGGATCGCAAGATTGATTCCGACACCACCTATCGGCGACATCGCGTGCGCGGCATCGCCAATGCACAAAAGCCCGCGGCGGTGCCATACCCGCAGCCGATCCACCGATACGCTCAACAATTTGACATCGGACCATTGCTTCAGCTCGTCAACCCGGTCTCGCAAGTAGGGGGCGAGGCCCGTGATCTCTTCGCGCAGAGCCGGCAAGCCGCGGCCGCGGATCTCGCCGAACCGGCCTTTGGATATCACGTACGCGCATTGCCAGTATTCTTCACGGTTGAGCATCACAAAGATGCGGCCGGCGTCGATGCGGCCGAGCGTCTGAGCCGGATCATTCGAGTGCCGCGACAGCCGCATCCACAGCACGTCCATCGGCGCGCCGACATCGAGGACATCAAGGCCGGCGCGTTGGCGCAGGGTGGAATGGCGTCCGTCGGCAGCGACGACAAGATCCGCCTTTACGCTGATTTCTCGATCCGGCGTCGTCGCCAGCACACCAGCTACCGTCCCGTTTTCGACCATCAGATCGTGAGCCTCGGCTTGCATCTTCAGCTGGAAAACCGGAAAGCGTTTGGCATGCTCGGCAAGAAAATCGAGAAAATCCCATTGCGGCATCAGCGCGACAAATCGGCAACGGGTCGGCAAATGCGTGAAATCGGCTACTTGCAGGAACTCGTCTCCAATCTGCGCCCCCAGGCTATGGACTTCCTGATGCGGGCGTCGCAGGAACTCGTCGAGCAGCCCGAGTTCGTGCATCAGTTCGAGCGTCGAGGGGTGGATTGTGTCTCCTCGAAAATCACGCAAAAAATCGGCGTGCTTTTCGAGAACGAGAACTGGAATTCCCGCCCGAGCGAGCAGGAAGCCGAGCATCATACCGGCGGGCCCGCCGCCGACGATGCAGCAGCGGACCGAAATCTCGCGCGCGCCGGTCATGACCCCTCCCCCACTGTGCTTCCTTTTCTGCCGACCGGCAGAATAGGTTATCGGGTGTTAAATGGGAGCCAGCGTCGTGAAGTGGACCATCTGCGCCGATTTCTGCTTCTCTAGCCGTGCCGTTTCCTTCGCTGTGACATAGTCGCGATAGGCCGCACGGTCCGCCTCGGCCACTGTCGCCTGAGTCGGAACAGCGCACACCGTTGGGCAACGCGTGACCCCCTTAGTGCTTAAAAAAGCGGCAACCGCTGCTTCGTATTCGGTGTCCGACATCGCGTACTCCCTCGTTGGTTGAGTGATGCCATCTGATACGCGAGGCCGGTTAATGATGGGTTTAGAGCAATACCTCTAAAAAAGTTTTAGAAAAGCCGGGTAACCCCATGTGTCCTGGCTAGCGATTTTTGATTATCTCGACGATATATGTACCGTGGGGGGATTAGCAGGACGAGGTTGGACCTTGGTCCATCCTGATTGCACAGTGCGATTTTGGGGCGTGCGTGGCAGTATAGCCTGCCCGGGGCCTGATACCGTACGGTACGGAGGCAACACCTCGTGTGTCGAGATCCGCTGCGGCGACCACTTAATGGTCTTCGACGGGGGCACCGGACTCCGCTTGCTGGGCAACGAATTGATGGCCTCCGGAGAGCCCGCGAAACTCGATCTCTTTTATAGCCACACGCATTTTGACCACATCTGCGGCTTGCCGTTTTTTGCCCCGTGCTATGATGCATCGACCAGGATGCGAATATGGGCCGGGCACCTGAACGGCAACAAGGGCATCGAAGCGGTGCTCAACAAGATGATGATCGCACCGCTCTTCCCGATTCCAATGGGTATCTTTACCGCCAGGATCGAATTTACCGATTTCACCGCCGGCGATGTTCTAACGCCGCATCCAGGCGTCGTGCTGCGCACGGGACCGCTCAATCATCCGAACGGCGCCACCGGGTATCGCATCGAATACGCCGGAAAGGTCATCTCGTACATTACCGATACCGAACATCGGCCTGGCGAGCGCGACTCCAATGTCCTCGCGCTAATCGATCGCGCCGAGGTCATGATCTACGACGCCTCCTATACCGACGCCGAGTTTCCCGCCCACAGGGATTGGGGACACTCGACCTGGGAAGAGGGTGTGCGCCTCGCCGATGCGGCCGGTGTCAAGACCCTCGTCATCTTCCACCACGACCCCGGCCACGACGATGATTTCATGGACCAAGTCGCCATTGACGCGGCCGCAGCCCGGCCCGGCACGGTTGTGGCACAGGAGGGTCTCGTTTTGCGCCCGTGAGAAGCAGTTATTTGCAGGTGCGGCCGCCGAGGTCCCAGGGGCTTGGTGATTTCTGAACGGTTTCCAGTCGAGATCGCACCTTCGCAGCGGGTGACGGCCATAAGCTACGCCGCCACGGCAGCAAGGCGTGCAGGTATAAATTTGATAATCGGCCATGGAGCCGGGGCCGGCCAGACAAGCCAGTTTATCGTGAGCTTTGCGACTGAACTGGCAGAGCGTGGGATCGACACCGTCACGTTCAACTTTCTCTATATCGAGCAAGGCCGCCGCGTTCCCGACCGCACCCCCGGACTGGAAAGCTGCTGGCGTGCGGTGACCGAGACGGTGCGAGAAAGAATGACCGGCGCTGAAAGGCTGGCAATTGGCGGCAAGTCGATGGGCGGACGGATCGCCTCGCAAGTCGCCGCCGCGGGCGGTGCCGGCGAACTCGCCGGGCTCGTTTTTCTCGGCTACCCGTTGCACCCGCCGGGGCGACCCGACCGGTTGCGTGCGGCTCATCTGCCGGCTGTGAAGGCTCCGATGCTGTTCGTGCAGGGCTCGCGGGATCCCTTCGGCACGCCGGCTGAGCTAAAGCCGATCGTTGCTGAACTGGACCCACCCGCCGAACTGTGTGTCCTCGAAGGAGGCGACCACTCGTTCAAGGTCCCGAAGAACGCGCCGCTCGCTCAA
>JAFASL010000719.1 GCA_019244535.1 Alphaproteobacteria bacterium | reverse complement strand
GATGAAACCGAGCGGATATTCACGCGACCGAAACAGAAGCACACGGAGGATTATATCACCGGGCGGTTCGGTTGAGCCGGCGGCGGCAGAGAGGGTTGAGGGATGGCTTCCGAGCACATCGCCAAAGCGTATGACGCGGAGCTTCACAAGCTGAACAATACCATCGCCGAGATGGGCGGATTGGCAGAAAGCCAGCTTGGCACCGCAATCGAGGCGGTGATAACACGCGACACCGAGCTCGCGGCGCGGGTGGTCGAGGCAGATGTCAAAATCGACCACCTCGAGCGCGAGCTCGACAATCTCGCGATTCGGCTCCTAGCGCTGCGCCAGCCGGTGGCCCGCGACCTGCGTGCAATTTTCTCGGCGTTGAAGATCGGCGCCGATCTCGAGCGGATCGGCGATTACGCGGCCAATGTGGCCAAGCGTTCGATCGCCCTCAGTCAGACGCCGGCGGTGCGGCCGGTTTATGCACTGCCGCGCATGGCGCACCTGGCGCAAGTGCTGATTAAGGACGTTTTGGACGGCTACGTGCAACGGGATGCCGAAAAAGCGTATTCCGTGTGGACACGCGATGCAGAGCTGGACGAGATGTATTCAAGCCTTTTTCGTGAACTGCTGACTTACATGATGGAAGATCCTCGTAGTATCGGTCCGTGTACGCACTTGCTTTTCATGGCAAAAAACATCGAGCGGATTGGGGATCATGCAACGAATATTGCAGAAAACTTGTATTATTTGGTGAACGGCACGACGCTAGAGGAGGTTCGACCAAAAGGCGACATATCGAGCCTTGAGGTCATCATGCCGGACCGTGCACCGCAATGACAAAGCCGCTGGTTCTGGTCGTCGAAGACGAGGCGCCTCTCGTCACGATGCTGCGTTACAACCTCGAAAAGGAAGGTTTTCAGGTCTGCGAGGCCAGTGACGGGGAGGAGGCGCTCGTGCAGATCGCCGAACGCAAGCCCGATCTCGTGCTGCTCGATTGGATGCTCCCGTTGGTCTCGGGCATCGAGGTTTGCCGTCGCATCCGGCGATCGCCAGAAACCCGCTCCTTGCCGGTGGTTATCCTGACCGCGCGCGGCGAGGAAACCGACCGCGTGCGCGGGTTAGACAGCGGCGCCGACGACTACGTGGTGAAGCCGTTCAGCCCGAGCGAGCTGGTCGCCCGGCTGCGCGCCGTGATGCGGCGCGCTCAGCCCAACGCCACACAGAATGTGCTGCAGTTCGCCGATGTGGAGGTTGATACGGTTGCGCACCGCGTTTCACGTGGGGGTAAATCCATCCATCTCGGCCCGACAGAGTTTCGCCTGCTGCGTTATCTGATTGCGCATCCCGGCCGGGTCTTCTCGCGCGAGCAGTTGTTGGACGCGGTCTGGGGGCATGATGTCTATGTCGAGGCGCGGACGGTCGACGTTCATATCCGGCGGCTGCGTAAAGCACTCAACTCGGACGACGCCGTCGATGTAGTGCGCACCGTCCGCTCGGCCGGCTACGCGCTGGACCATCCGATGAGATAACCAGCCGATCTCGCCGCCTCGTCCGGGTGGACGGGATTACTCTGGGTCAATCGACCACGATACGGATCAGCTGATCGGTGGAGCGCCGCCGGGCGGTTTCTGCCAGCGCGGCGCGCAACACCGCAGCGGTTGCTTCGTCTGGTGCCGCAACCTGAACTTCGACTCCGGAGGCGCAAGCCCGCACCGCGGCCGGCCCGACCCGGTCGATTGCGAACACCGCCAGCGAAACCGGATCTAACACCACGGAGGAGGCCTCCGGCGCGAAGGTATGCAGCAGCATCCGCCGCCACCCGCCAACGCGCGCCCGGCGGCGCGCGCGACGGGTGTCCGCAAAACGGGTCAGGGTTGCCTTGAAGACATTTTTCCGGGCGCCAGAGCGCGATTGGGGATTGGCCATCCGGACGCACTCCTCTCGTCTGACCGGAGACCAGTACCACAGGATCATTACCGTTTTGCGAAGCCATCCTATATATCGGGCTCGAAAAACTGTAACATACAAAGTCTAGAAGTTTTCCGGAACCGCCTTTGGATCCATCGACAGGGGGATCACGTGGCCACCGGGGCGACGGTTTTTTTTGGCCTCTGGTTGCAAAAGCCGCTGCACATCGCAGCCGCGAACCCAAGCGGCCCGCGTCTTGCCGACGCGCTTGCTCATTGCGTAGCGCTCGACCGACCCGGGGCGGTGCTTGAACTGGGGGCGGGAACCGGAAGCCTCACCCGCGGCCTCGTCCGGGCCGGCTGTCCATCTGATCGCATAATCGCCGTCGAGCGCGAGCCCCGGTTAGCCGCGGTGCTGCGGAGAGATTTCCCGGGAATTCGTGTGATCCAAGGCGATGCGACTCGCATCGGCGAAAGTTTCGTGGCTCGGGAAGGGCCGCTGGCGGCCGTTGTCTCGAGCCTTCCGATCAAATGGTTTCCGTTGGAGACACAGAGGGTGATCGTCCAGCCCTGTCTCGATCTTCTCGGTCCGGGTGGCCGTTTTCTGCAAATCACCAACGCGTTTTCCTCGCCCTTGCCGATGGAACGTCTGGGGCTTTCCGGCCGAGAGGTTTGCCGAGTGTGGCTCAATGTGCTGCCGGCGCAGATTTGGGCCTATTGGGGCAAAACCGAACTCTCTTCTGCAGGCGGTCAGTCGTGAGCCAGCTTGCGCTGATGCGCCACTACCGCACGATTTGGATTTCCGATGTTCATCTCGGTACGCGCGGGTGCAAAGCAGATTTCCTGATAGATTTCC